>NZ_JCAIJG010000068.1:0-39815 GCF_059735615.1 Desulfosporosinus sp. Tol-M2 | reverse complement strand
CTTAATAGCAGGTTTTGCGGGAATTGTTATGATTAATTCCGGGAAAAACCTCACCTTGGTTTTTTCTTGGCAGGGAGAGGGATTCATGATTTTATCCGGTTTAGTTAGTGCTTTAGGGACAATTATGGCAAAACAGATTTCCAAAGAAGTGCATCCCTTTGTTTTAACGGCCTGGCAAATGCTTTTAGGGTCTCTTCTCCTGATTGCAGTGGGGTTACCGAACTTAAAACCCCATGCCATGGTCTTTACGAATAAAGCTTTACTACTCCTCATATATTCAGCCTTTCTCTCCGCAACCGCCTATTCGCTCTGGTACGCTATTTTGAAATATAATAAAGCGGGAGAAATTAGTGTCTACAAATTCATGATACCCGTAGCAGGAAGTATTTTGTCGGCCTTGTTTATCCCCGGTGAACGATTGACGCTGAACATGTTGATCGCCTTAGCCCTCGTTGCGTTGGGTGTTATCATAGTAAATTACCAAAGACGGGAAGTATGATATGGGAAAGACATTAGTATTGACCGAAAAACCCTCTGTTGGCCGTGAGGTGGCAAAGATCCTGAATTGCAATCAAAAGGGAAATGGATGTTTCGTAGGGCCCGGATATATTGTGGTTTGGGCACTGGGACACCTAGTGACGCTCGCAGACCCGGAAGTATACGATGATAAATATAAAACTTGGAAGCTGGAAGACCTGCCCATGCTACCCGCTAAAATGGACTTAGTAGTCATGAAAGAAACCTCGAAGCAATTTGGGGTGGTCAAGAATCTAATGAAGAGTCCGGAGATTGAGGACCTGATCATCGCCACTGATGCCGGACGGGAAGGGGAACTGGTAGCACGCTGGATTATGAAAAAAGCGGGTTGGCGAAAACCTGTCAAGAGGTTGTGGATCTCTTCCTTAACTGAGCGGGCTATTAAGGAAGGGTTTAATAATTTAAAACCCGGCAGGGAGTATGAAGCCCTATATGCGGCAGCAGAATGCCGTGCAGAAGCGGACTGGTTAATCGGACTTAATGTCACCAGAGCATTGACGTGTAAGTATAATGCCCAACTTTCTGCCGGGAGAGTTCAAACCCCTACACTGGCAATGGTTGTGGAACGGGAAAATGAAATTAAACAGTTTATTCCAAAGGACTATTGGTCGATTAATGTCTTAGCCGCCGGCGTTACCCTTCATTGGCAGGACAAAAGCGGTCAGACTCGACTATTCGATAAAAATAAAGCAGATCAACTTGTGGCTAAAGTGACCGGACAAACCGGGGAAGTGTTAGAGGTTAAAAAAGAAGCCAAGAAGGAACTGCCCCCACTTGCCTATGATCTCACCGAGTTACAACGGGATGCTAATCGCAAATATGGATTCTCCGCCAAAACAACGTCCTCGGTCATGCAGCAACTTTACGAAAATCATAAAATAGTGACCTATCCACGAACCGATGCTCGTTATATTAGTGAAGACGTTGTAGCGACTTTGCCGGAACGTCTAAAAAGCATTACCCAGGGACCCTATGTAGATTTAGCGCGCGGTATCCTGAGAAATAAACTGATCATCACAAAACGGTTTGTGGATGGCTCGAAAGTGTCAGACCACCATGCTATAATCCCCACGGAACAATCCCCGGCGTTATCCAGGCTTAGCTCGGAAGAATTAAAAATTTACGATTTAATTGTTAAACGTTTTCTGGCTGTACTCTCGTCGGCGTTTGAATATGAACAAACGAAGGTTTTGGTGGGGATCAAAGGGGAATTCTTTGCTGCCCAAGGGAAGGTAGTGAAGCTTAAAGGATGGCGGAAGGTCTATGAGGGATCCGGCAGCTTAGACGGTGACCCTGAAGACGGAGAATCCGAACAAACTCTCCCGGAATTCCGCAAGGGGGAGAGTCTGAAAAACTTGTCTGTTAAGCTAGCGACTGGTAAAACAAAGCCACCCGCCAGATATACGGAGGCTACCTTGCTTTCAGCTATGGAACATCCCGGGAAGTTGATTGATGATCAAATGCTCCGGGAAGTAATGGATCAAAGCCATGGCCTGGGGACACCGGCAACGCGGGCGGAAATTATTGAAAAGCTTTTCAATTCTTTCTATATGAACCGACAGGGCAAAGAAATCATTCCCACCTCTAAAGGGATTCAACTGATCAGTTTGGTTCCACCAGAACTAAAATCGCCGGAACTAACCGCCAAATGGGAACAACAATTGACAGAGATCAGCAAAGGACGGATCCGGAGCCAAACGTTTTTGACTGGTATCAGGGGGTATGCCACTCGACTCGTCTCAACGGTTATTGGCAGTACGCAAACCTTTAAGCATGATAATTTGACGCGCAATAAGTGCCCGGAATGCGGTAAGTTCCTGCTGCAGGTTAAAGGAAAGAAAGGCGAGATGTATGTCTGTCAGGATCGGGAGTGCGGTTACCGGAAAGGGATATCGCAAACCTCGAACGCCAGGTGTCCGGAATGCCACAAGAAAATGGAGGTTAAAGGGGACGGAGACAATAAAATATTCTCCTGCGTTTGCGGGCATCGCGAGAAACTTGCGGCCTTCGTAAAACGAAGAGAAACCGAAAAGAGTAATCTCAATAAGCGGGAGGTCAGCGCATTCCTGCAGAAGCAAAATGAGGGTGGCTTGATCAACACGGCACTAGCTGATGCGTTGGCTAAGTTCAAGAAATGAAAAAAAGGGGGGAAAACTTTAATTGAGGGAATAGGGCGTCATCGCGGATATACTGAGGGACAAGTAATGAGGGTAGGGGGATAACTATTTGCAAGGGCCAAAAGAAATGTATGAAAAACGAATAATGTATTATGCGCGGCGGTTAGAAAAACTGACCCAAACGGTTAACCGATTAAGTAATGCAAGACTAACCCTGTTCTTCGCCGGGTGTGCGTTGGCGGGTTTTCTTTATCTGACCCAAAGCTCTTCTTTGGGTCTTGGTATTCTTCTCTTTACAGTGGTTTCTTTTACTGCGCTCGTCTTATGGCATCAGAAATTCAGAACAGAGCAAAAATATATCCAAGTGCTTTATGAAATCTATGCCCAAGCCTTAAAGCGTTTAGCCGGAGAGTGGAAATCCTTCCCTGATACGGGAGAAGACTTTATTGATCCCGCTCACCCATATTCAGAAGATCTTGATCTTTTTGGACCCAGTTCACTTTTTCAGTGGATTAATACTGCTAAAACCTATAGGGGAAGGGAAAAGTTGAAAGAGTGGTTGACTGTGCCCTCGGTAGAGGGTGGCGCCATTCAAAAGAAACAAGAAGCAATCAAGGAGTTAGCCATAAATCTTGCTTGGCGACATCGGTTTATGGCGGAGGCTGGAATTACAGAGCGTCCGTTAAATTCTCCAACACGGATCATAGAATGGGCGAAGACGTATGACACAACCTATCTGCGTCCGGGGATTGTCATTCTAGCCCGAGCACTCCCGATAATCACTCTAACATTTTTACTTCTATATTTTCTGATCCCCGGGGTATCCTATTGGTATCCACTGGCGGGTTTTTTAATTCAGGCGATTATACTTTTTGCGGGCAAGCAAAGGGGCAAAACGCTTGAAGCGGTTTATGCCTATAAGGACAGTATTAGAGTTTATGAGAAAATGCTGGAACGGTTTGAAAAGCGGACCTTCAAATCGGAATACCTGCAAGATCTGAAGAAAGGGTTATCTGACCGCGATGGTAAGGCGGCCTTTGAACAAATAAGAAAGCTTTCGGGTTTGGCTGAGCTGATAGCCAATCGGGGCAATGCGATGTTTCTGGTCATCAACATTTTCACCCTCTGGGATATCCAGTGCATGATCGCCTTAGAATCCTGGAAAGAAAAGTCCGGACGTTCTCTGGGTCGCTGGGTGGATACAGTAGCTGAACTGGAGGGGTTAGCAAGCCTGGCAATTATTCACTTTGATCACCAAGAGTGGGCATTCCCTGAAATTGTCTCGGAAAATTCGGGTATTGTTGCAGCCAATATGGGACATCCGCTCTTGGGTAATTCAACGTGTAATAATTTATCCATTGAGAAACGCTCCGGCATCTTATTAATTACAGGTTCGAACATGTCCGGGAAGAGCACTTTACTTCGCACGGTAGGCATAAATCTTGTTCTGGCGTATGCCGGGGCCCCCGTGTGTGCCCGACATTTTAGCTGTTCGATGCTGCGAATTTATTCTTGTATGCGAGTGAGTGATAACCTCGGAAAAAATATCTCTTCGTTTTACGCGGAATTACTGCGAATAAAACGAATTGTCAGCGCTTCCAAAAAAGAAGGAAAGATTTTCTTCCTATTAGATGAGGTCTTCAAAGGGACGAATTCACAAGATCGACACGTCGGGGCTAAGGTCTTGATTCGGCAACTGAGCAAGGTTGGGGCTATGGGTATGGTGTCTACTCATGATTTGGAATTAGGGGACCTGGAGCGTGAAAGTGAGCTGAAAATCAGAAACTATCATTTCCGGGAGTTTTATGTAAATAATGAAATACATTTTGACTATAAACTTCGGCCGGGGATTTCAACCACACGCAATGCCATGTACCTGATTAAAATGGCTGGTATTGAGGTTGATGAATAAACAGGCTGGTGTCTGAGTTAGGCGCCAGCCTTATATTTTAAGGCCCCGATAGATTGGTTCCATCGGGGGATATAATATGATAATATATTAGGAAAAAGTTGGGATAAGCCTCAATGAGGTATTTGGGAGTGCACGGGCAATCAATCGGCTTAGTGTTGAAAACTGGACATTTTTAGGAGGATTAATATGCAATCGGTAACAGTTAAGGAAATTTACAGAGGGACGGACCGGTTTCTCAATCAGAAAGTGGAACTATCAGGCTGGGTCCGCACAGTACGCTCATCCAAAGCGTTTGGCTTTATCGAAGTAAATGACGGAAGTTTTTTCGAAAACATACAAGTGGTTTTTGAAGAAAGCCTTGAAAACTTTACGGAAATTGGGAAGATCACGCTTAGTTCCGCCCTACGTATCCAAGGAACGCTGGTACCTACTCCCGGTGCGAAGCAACCATTTGAATTGAAAGCTGAACACATCGAGATTCTCTCGCTGGCCGCAGCAGATTATCCCCTGCAAAAGAAGCGGCATACGTTCGAGTACTTACGAAAGATTGCGCATTTGCGCCCAAGGACGAATACCTTTGCGGCCGTATTTCGAGTACGTTCTGTCGTTGCCTATGCAATTCACAAATTCTTTCAAGAAAAGGGCTTTGTCTATGTGCATACACCAATTATTACGGGAAGTGATGCTGAAGGTGCAGGGGAAATGTTTAGGGTGACTACCTTAGATTGTTCAAAACCTCCTCGCGACGAAGCAGGAAACATTGATTTCGCCAAAGATTTTTTTGGACGTGCTGCGAGCCTGACGGTTAGCGGACAGCTCAATGTTGAAACGTACTGTATGGCTTTCCGCAACGTTTATACGTTTGGACCCACCTTTCGAGCGGAAAATTCCAATACTACGAGACATGCTGCGGAGTTTTGGATGATCGAACCAGAGATAGCCTTTGCCGACCTCGGAGACGACATGCACCTCGCCGAAGAGATGATGAAATTCATTATCCAGTATGCTCTGGACAATGCACCGGAGGAAATGGCGTTCTTTAATTACTTTGTCGATAAGACCTTGTTTGATCGGCTGGAAAATATCCTGGCCTCCGAATTCGGGCGTATCACGTATACTGAAGCCGTTGAACTGCTGGAGAAGGAAAATGCCACCTTCGAGTATCCTGTTCATTGGGGTACGGATCTGCAAACTGAGCATGAGCGTTACCTGACAGAAAAAGTTTTTCAAAAACCGGTCTTCGTTTCAGATTATCCAAAAGGAATTAAGGCGTTCTATATGCGGCTTAATGAAGATAATAAGACGGTGGCGGCCATGGATTTACTGGTTCCCGGGGTCGGGGAGATTATTGGAGGAAGCCAACGGGAAGAACGCTTTGACGTACTGCAAAGTCGGATGAAGGACTGCGGGCTGAACTCTGAGGATTACGGGTGGTACCTGGACATTCGAAAGTATGGCGGCGTGCAACATGCCGGGTATGGACTTGGTTTTGAACGCCTGATTATGTATTTGACGGGAATGTCAAATATCCGTGATGTGATTTCTTTCCCTCGGACGGTAAATTCTTGTGAGTTTTAAGCAGCCTTGAATTGTGTCTAAATTTTACGTGGTAAGGATTTTCTGTGATTAATTTGGATCCTATTCCAATGCCCAACGTGGCGGGTTATGTCGGGTGGGACACTGTTAGCAATCAAGTAATAGAGGACCGTCAGGTATGTTATAATATGGACAAGAAGTGGGGTGAAAGTGGTTAATGTATCGGTTAGACGATTTGAATCCAGTGCAACGGGAAGCTGTTGAGCATCAGGAGGGGCAGCTTCTAATTCTTGCGGGTGCAGGATCGGGGAAGACCCGTGTGCTCACCTATAGAATTGCTCACCTGATTGCTCAGGGGATAGAACCCAGGGCCATCTTAGCAATCACGTTTACGAATAAAGCAGCCAAAGAGATGCGTGAGCGAGTGGCTGCATTGATAGGCAATGAAGGTTATGGGTTATGGGTTACCACGTTTCACTCAGCCTGTGTTCGTATCCTGAGACGGGAAATTGATAATATGCCAGGATACAACCGGAATTTTGTCATTTATGATGCAGGGGACCAACAGTCTTTACTTAAAGCGTGCTTAAAAGAACATAATTATGATGAAAAGAAATTCCCAGTGCGCAGTGTGGCGGCAGTTATCAGCGAGGCCAAAAACAAACTGTTAGATCCGGTAGAATTTTCCCATAAAGCTGCGGATTATTATCAACAAAAAGTTGTTGACATCTACAAATCTTACCAGAAGAAGCTCATGAATAATAATGCCTTGGACTTTGATGATCTTATCATGCTTACGGTGCAGCTTTTTCAGCAAAATAATAAGGCCTTTCGCTATTATCAGGAAAAATTCCGTTACATTATGGTCGATGAGTATCAGGATACGAATCATGCTCAATATAGGCTGATCAAACTTTTAGCGAGTGGATATCGGAATCTCTGCGTGGTTGGCGATGATGACCAATCGGTCTATGGCTGGCGCGGCGCGGATATCCAAAATATCCTTGATTTTGAGCGGGATTATCCCGAAGTGAAAGTCATTAAACTCGAGCAAAATTATCGGTCTACGCAAAAGATCCTGGAGGCTGCCAATGCCGTGGTGAAATATAACGAGTCGCGTAAAGAGAAGGCACTCTGGACTGAAAATGCCGAGGGGCAGCCTTTGGTGTGTTATGCTGCAAATGATGAGCGGGATGAGGCCGACTACGTCGTAGAACGTATCAAACGTTTACATGAGCTGGAAGGACGACCTTTCAATGATTTTGCTGTTCTATACCGGACGAATGCTCAGTCGCGGGCTTTTGAGGAGAGTTTAATGAAGGCTGCAACGCCCTATCGCGTTTTCTCAGGGTTGAAATTCTACCAGCGTATGGAAATCAAAGACATCCTGGCGTATTTAAGAATCTTGGATAACCCTGCTGATCAAGTGAGTTTTGCCCGCGTACTAGGCGTGCCTAAACGTGGACTTGGGGATAGCGCACTGGCAAAGATCCTGGAATATGCGGATGAACAGGGAATGCCGGTACTGGAGGCAATTTTGGAGGCGGAGTATATTCCGGATTTGCCAACCCGAGCCAAGAAACCTTTGATCGGTTTTGCCCACTTGATGCAAGAATTGGTGGCGTATTCTAAGGGAGCGTCGGTTACAGATTTGGTGGAAGAGATTTTAAAGAAGACGGGGTACAAAGCAATTCTTCAGGCAGCTGAGACACCGGAAGCAGCGACTCGACTGGAAAATTTGCTGGAGTTCTTGTCTGTAACGGCTGAGTATGATGCTCAGGCGGTTCAACATACCCAAAATGCGCAAAACGAAGACCTGGAAGGAGAGGAAACCGGCCAAGGCTTAAGCGGTTTCTTGGAACAAGTATCTTTGGTCGCCGATATTGATGAGCTGGACCAAGCGGAAGAATCCGTGGCTTTAATGACCATGCACAGTGCGAAGGGGTTGGAGTTTCCGGTGGTGTTTGTAGTGGGCTTGGAAGACGGGATTTTTCCCAGTAGTCGTTCACTCATGGCCCCGATAGAATTAGAGGAAGAACGGCGTCTCTGCTATGTTGCTATCACCCGAGCGAGGGAGATACTCTATCTGTGTAATGCCGAAATGCGAATGCTTTATGGCAAAACACAGTACAATCGACCTTCCTGCTTCATAGCGGAAATCCCAGCAACTCTGATGACAGATATTGACCCTCTGGATCCGCCAAAACGTCGTCCTAATACTAAGCCGAAAGCGACTTGGCAGCGGCAGGGAAAGACAGCCGGAGGGATTCCCTTGGGTTCGGGTCCATGGGAAAAAGGCTTCGGAAGTACGCTTGTCAGTAAAGCAGTTGATGCTCATCATGTAGGAGACAAAGTAGAGCATGCTTCATTCGGAAAAGGCATTATTGTTCAAGTCAAAGGAGAAGGCGACCACGCGGAGCTGACCATTGTCTTCGACGCGGGAATTAAAAAATTAATAGCTGTATATGCCAAGTTAACGAAGCTTTAGCATTTTTATCTATTGTACCTTTTTAGAGCCTTCTTGATCACGCTATTATCATCTGACAGGGCTGGAACATAAAGCAATAGAGCCGTTGTGAAGAGGATAAGACTAAATATATCCAAAATATAATGAACTTTTTACGAAATGCTTGTCTGGTACTTGTATTGTAGTACGACATCCTGCTATAATGAGTGTGCCTTCGTATAATAAAATATAAGGGAGTGAGAAAAAAAGGGCGGAGAACTAAATACGCGGGGGTAATTCATATTAAGGAGGATGTCACTTAATGGATTTAAATTCAATTCCCTTATGGGCAGTGGGAGCGGGAATTCTTGCGATCCTTTTTGCATTCTACTTTGCGAAAAGTGTCTTAAGTAATAGTCCCGGGAATGCCAAAATGCAAGAGATCTCCAAGGCGATTCAAGAAGGAGCTATGGCCTTTCTTAATCGTGAGTATCGTACACTGACTCCGATTGTAATTATTATTGGTATCGTCCTATTATTTGCCAAGAACTGGGAAACGGCTATTTCCTTTGTGGTTGGGTCAGTTTTGTCAGCGGTAGCCGGCTATATAGGGATGTCTATTACCACGCGGGCTAATTGCCGTACAACCGAAGCTGCCCGATCAAGCTTGAACAAAGCCTTGGGAGTTGCTTTCCGCGGTGGGGCTGTAATGGGCTTAGCTGTTGTCGGGTTAGGTCTTCTGGGTGTTACTTTACTTTACTTAGCTTTTAAAGATCTTGATATGATTAACTCTTTTGCTTTTGGCGCGAGTGCCGTTGCTCTTTTCGCCCGTGTTGGCGGGGGGATTTATACCAAAGCTGCAGATGTCGGAGCAGACTTGGTTGGTAAAGTAGAAGCAGGGATTCCTGAGGATGATCCGCGTAACCCAGCGACGATTGCTGATAACGTAGGAGACAATGTCGGGGATACCGCCGGAATGGGTGCCGACTTGTTTGAATCTTATGCTGCTACAACAATTGCTGCCATGTTGGTAGGCGCTTCAGTTTTCAAAAGCGTGGATGCAGGGTTGCCTGGAGTAATGTTGCCATTATTCTTAGGCGTTGCCGGGATAATTGCCACGATTATCTCCAGCTTTTTTGTACGTACCGGTGAAAATGCCAATCCGCAAAGCGCTTTGAATCTGGGACTCTGGGGAACAAATCTCTTAACGGCTATTGCGGCTTATGCAATCTGTCATTCAATCTTGCCGGCTGCTTTAGTGGTTGGTGACATAACAATAACCCCTAATTCGGTATTTATGGCGATTATAGCCGGTTTGGTCGTTAATGTTCTGATTGGTTTGATTACGGAATACTATACCTCGAATCAGAAGTCACCTGCCCAAAGTATCGCTAAGGCCTCGGAGACAGGTGCTGCGACCAATATTATTGCTGGTTTAGCTGTAGGCTACAAGAGTACTACGCTACCGGTTCTTGTGATCTGTGCAGCTATTTACGTTTCCCATGCGGCAGCGGGAACCTTCGGAATTGCTATTGCCGCTATGGCAATGTTATCCACAGCAGGTATAGTAGTAGCCATTGATTCCTTTGGTCCCGTAGCTGACAATGCCGGTGGAATCGCTGAGATGGCCGGACTTGAGGCTAATGTTCGAAAAACTACAGATAAGCTTGATTCGGTAGGCAATACTACAGCTGCCGTAGCTAAAGGATTTGCGATCGGTTCAGCAGCTTTGACAGCTTTGGCACTTTTCAATGCCTATGCTGAGTTGGTTCACTTAGAGATGATTAATGTCTTAGTTCCTAAAACAATTATTGGTGTCTTTCTTGGTGCTGCCGTACCCTTTCTGTTCTCGGCATTTACTATGGAAGCAGTTGGTAAAGCCGCCTTTCAGATGATCGGAGAAGTACGTCGTCAGTTCCGAGAAATTCCTGGAATTATGGAAGGTACAGGGAAGCCGGATTATCGGGCTTGTGTCGATATTTCTACTAAAGCCGCTCTTCGCGAAATGATTGTTCCTGGGCTACTTGCCGTTGTGGTGCCCGTTATTGTTGGGTTTGGACTTGGTAAGGATGCTTTGGGCGGATATTTGCTTGGTGGGACTGTTGCCGGGCTGTTATTGGCTATCTTCATGTCTAATGCCGGTGGTGCTTGGGACAATGCCAAGAAGTATATTGAAGCGGGTAACCTTGGTGGTAAACATACGCCAACTCATGAAGCTTCGGTCGTTGGTGATACAGTAGGAGACCCATTTAAAGATACTTCCGGACCTTCGATGAATCCGTTAATCAAAGTTATGGGTACAATTTCCTTGATTATTGCTCCATTCCTGATGTAATTGCCTGGAGCTATTCAATAAGCTGCCTATACAACTTAAATGGTAAACTTGAGACACTTAATGAAACTCCCCGCAGCAAGCTGCGGGGAGTTCGGTTTTGTTGGTTTTGGTGAACATGCGATTTCATTTTATTTATTCGATATAATTTTCGTTTTTGGGGATAATAACAGCACACTTATTTAAGGAGGGTTCAATAAATGCGGAAAAGTTATGCAATTGTTTTAGCCATGGCGCTCGTCTTCTGTAACATAGGCTTTGCTAATGTCCAACCGGTCCTGGGAGTTGAGATCGAGACAGAAGCCACAAGTGCTATTCTCATGGACGCGGCATCCGGTGAAATTTTTTATGAAAAAGAAGCGCATAAAGAATTACCACCGGCAAGTGTTACGAAAATCATGACTTTACTGGTGGCAGCAGATGCCGTAGCTTCTGGAAAAGTCAAATTGACGGACAAAGTGACAGCCAGCGAGAATGCCAGTAAACTCGGGGGTTCTCAGATCTATCTGGAACCGGGGGAAACATTTACGTTAGAACAGATGTTGATTGCCATTGCCGTTGGCTCAGCTAATGATGGCTGTGTCGCCGTGGCGGAACACATTAACGGAACACATGAAGCGTTTGTGGAAGAAATGAACAATAAGGCCCAAGCCTTAGGTCTAAAAAATACGCATTTCGTAAATGCCTATGGGCTTCCCGCAGAGGGGCATTATACAAGCGCATATGATCTGGCAGTCATTTCCAGAGAAGCCCTCAATTACCCATTAGTACGGAAGTTGACCAGCATGAAAGAATATGACTTACGGGACGGGAAATTTAAGCTTTGGAATACTAACAAGTTACTTTGGTGGTACCCTGGGGCTGATGGCTTCAAAACAGGGTGGACGAATGAAGCAAAGTATTGCCTGGCTTCGACTGTGGAGAGAAATGGCCTAAGGTTGATTTGTGTCGTCATGGGTGTACCCCAAGTGAGAGGGCATTTTGCAGAGTCTATGAAAATATATAACTATGGTTTTGCGAAATATGAGTTCAAACTGTATGCCCCGGCAGCTCAAAAGCTTGGGGTTGTAAAGGTACACAAAGGAATTGAAGATGAGGTTGCAGCGCTCACTGAAAAGCCCTTAGGGGCGACTGTGGAAAAAGGGAAAGATAAAAACTCATGGGTCGAGACCAAGCTCAACCCAACTATCAGTGCTCCGATTCAGAAAGGACAAAAGTTAGGGGAAGTTCTTCTATATCGCAATGATCAGTTGCAAGCAAGTGTAAATTTAATTGCTGATCACCCTATTGCCAAAGCTGGTCCGGTCGAGCAAATAGAACGGACTCTGAAAGGCGTTTTTGGTTATTAGCTTATGCGTTTAGTCCAAATGAGTGGAGTCTTTATCTGAGCTATCCTTAATCCGCGACAATTCACGGATCCTAAGGAGAGCTGCCCGTTCGATCCGAGAAATTTGAACCTGCGAAAGATTGAGCAGACTGGCAATTTGGCTCTGTGTCTTATCTTCAAAAAAACGCATTATGAGTACGCGCTTTTCACGTTCAGGCAGTTTATCCAGGACTTCATTAAGAGCAATCTTATCTAGCCAACTGGGATCAGGACCCTTTTCCTCTGAGAGCTGATCGAGAACGAAGATCGGATCGGAGTCGTCTTGATAGAGGGTATCATAAATTGAGGTAGGACTTTGGATTGCTTCAAGTGCAGCGACGATCTCATCCCTGTCGACCCCGATGTTTATCGCGATTTCCCCGATAGTTGCCTCACGGCCGAGCGTTGCCGATAGTTCGTCCCGCGAGCGATTTACTTTATAAACAAGTTCTTTATAGGAACGAGGTACCTTTATAGGGTGGTCATCGCGGAGAAAACGTCGAATTTCACCGATAATCATCGGAACCGCATACGTTGAAAATTTTACCCCGTAGCTAAAGTCGAATTTATCAATAGCTTTAATGAGTCCTATCGTTCCGATTTGAAAGAGGTCTTCGATCTCGTAGCCACGTTGGGAAAAGCGCTGAACTAAATTAAAAATGAGTTTTAAGTTGCAATTGATTAAACGCTCGCGCGCTGCAGTATCCCCATCTTTGGCAGCATGGAGGTAAAACATCATCTCCTTGTCCGAGAGCAGTGGGAAGTGGGGGAGATTCATTTCAGTTAGTCGTTGAATCATAACGCACCCCCTAATGAGAGGAGATGGGTGTTTGTTTAAGATGCTTAATCATGGTCACTGTTGTTCCCACTTCAA
Source organism: Desulfosporosinus sp. Tol-M2 (assembly GCF_059735615.1). Classification (NCBI taxonomy): domain Bacteria; kingdom Bacillati; phylum Bacillota; class Clostridia; order Eubacteriales; family Desulfitobacteriaceae; genus Desulfosporosinus; species Desulfosporosinus sp. Tol-M2. The sequence goes on along the minus strand of NZ_JCAIJG010000068.1, from coordinate 26,695 downwards.
GCGTAGACTCTACTTGAAGTTCGTCCATGAAAGATTGCATGAAGACAAAGCCCAGGCCCATACGCTCCGGATCCGTACTATAAGCAGGTTGCATGGCTTGCTCAATATTCGAGATGCCACAACCTTCATCTTTCACGACAATCTTAAGGTTATCGCCGACGATATCCAGATCTAGATAAACAATGTGATGAGGGTTACTCTTGTAGCCATGGATAATGGCGTTGGTTACAGCTTCGGAAACGGCGACTTTGAGTTCTTCAATGTCATTAAGCGGAAGATCCAGTTGCGCGCCAACCGAAGCAATGAGCAAACGGGTAATGCTTACATTTTCTGCGTTACTTGAAAATGTGAGGTTTATATGATTAGTTTTCATTTAGGCTCCCCTTCCTTCATCATATGCGTGCCCTTCATCCACGTAGAAATTGATAATTTTAGGTAGTCCCGACAATTCCATAATTTTATAAATATGTGGGGGGACATTGGTGATTTTTAGATTTCCCCCCAAGGGGAGTAGTTTTTTGTATCTGCCTATGATAACACCGAGTCCGGAACTGTCGACAAATCGAACGTTTTGAAGATTAAGAATGACCGTGCGAATTCCTCGTTTCTCAATCTCAAGGTCAATGGCTTGTCGTACCATTGAAGCGGTGTGCATATCCAGTTCTCCATCTAAGCGCAAGAGTAGGGTCAGGCGCTCTATCTTTTTTTCAAGTTTCAAGACCATTCCCCCTAAAATTTTCTCCCAGTACTAAGGACTTCGATACCACCCATAAATTTCCTGCTAAAATTTTCAAAATTCCTTGGGAAGCTGTGTCGAAATAAGGAACCTTCCTAAAAGTATATAGGCGTCAGCTAATTATTTCCGACTGGTACCTATAAAGACTCGCTTAGTATAATTTAGACTGTTTGGATTAATAATACAATTAGTATGTATTAGTAAAGAAGGAGGAATTAGGGTGTGGCTAAGCAGTCTTTACGTAAGCCTACGATTGCTGTAACCCCTGAGCAATATAAACCGCTAGCGCAGCAATTTACGCCCAAGCCCACTATTGTTAAAAACGTGGTACGGGCTTTTGCCGTTGGAGGAATTATTTGCGCGATCGGCCAGGTTATTATTAATCTATATGTGACCTTCGGGTTGGCACGTATTGAAGCATCGACTGCGGCAACCGCGACGATGATTTTTATAGGTGCGTTTTTAACAGGCTTAGGAATTTATGATGAAATTGGAAAATTTGGAGGAGCCGGTTCCATCGTTCCGGTCACTGGGTTTGCCAATTCTATTGTTTCACCGGCTATGGAATATAAGCGGGAAGGTTATGTGCTGGGTGTTGGAGCAAAGTTGTTTACGGTTGCGGGTCCTGTTCTTGTGTACGGGGTTGCCACATCGATTGTAATAGGAATCGCATATTTTCTTTTACACTAAACATCTGGGGTAGGCGCCTTACATGACAAGCACGAAAAACTCAAATATTTGTTGGTTTTATGAAGGTGGGATAAAGGCATGAATTTGAAACGTAAGGGAAATCAGACCGTGGTGTTTAGCAACCCACCGGTTATTTTATCGTCTTATTCTGTGGTGGGTCCTAAAGAAGGGCAAGGTCCTCTCGGAAAAACATTTAGCAAGGTCTGGAAAGACCAACTAAACGGTGAAAAATCCTGGGAGTTTGCGGAGAGTAAAATGCTTCAGGAGGCGCTGCAGGGGGCTATTGATCAAGCCGGCATTCCTGAGGAGCAAATTGATTTTATGTTAGCGGGGGATTTGCTTAATCAAATCATCTCCTCTAATTTTGCCGCGCGGCAAATGGCTTTGCCTTATATCGGGTTATATGGAGCTTGTTCCACGATGGCTTTGGGCTTGGCTGTTGGGAGCATGCTAATTGACGGAGGATTCGCTCGTAATGTTCTTGTCGGGGCATCCAGCCACCATGATACGGCAGAACGGCAGTACCGGTTGCCGACGGAACAGGGTGCACAAAGGGCTATGAGTGCACAGTGGACGGTGACCGGAGCGGGAAGTTTGCTCCTTGGAAAGAGTGGGACTGGGCCGCGAATTACCTCAGCAACGATCGGAAGAGTTGTGGACTATGCTCAATCTGATGTCAATAACATGGGTGCAGCCATGGCCCCGGGGGTTGCGGAAACAATCCTAAATCACCTCCGTGATTTGCAGCGCAAACCGGAGGATTATAACCTGATTGCCTCGGGGGATCTAGGCGCGGTTGGATTAGGGCTCTCTGGGGAAGTACTTAAGAAAAGTGGCATAGATATGGGCACGGGATTTACGGATTGTGGGGTTATGATTTACGATGCCAGCCAGGATGTTCATGCCGGAGGCAGTGGATGTGGTTGTTCAGCGGTGGTTTTCGCCGGGAATATTATGCAAAGGATTAAAGTTGGAGAGTTAAGGCGAGTCTTGCTGGTGGGCAGTGGCGCTTTGCATAGCCCAACATCGTCGCTGCAAGGAGAATCTATCCCCGGTATTGGGCATGCCGTGGTTATAGAGGCGTGAAGGGGGTGAGTACGTTTGTTTGAGATGATTATTCCAGCTTTTATTGTCGGAGGGATAGTTTGTGTTATTGGACAACTTCTTATGGACTTGACAGAACCAAAGTTTACGCCGGCGCATGTGCTTGTCTTCTTTGTGACAGGAGGAGCGATCCTTGGGGCGTTGGGGCTGTATGAACCATTGGTGAAAATTGGAGGAGCAGGGGCCACAATTCCCTTATCAGGCTTTGGGTATAATCTTTCCAAAGGGGCAATGGAGGCGGTTGGAGAACGGGGTATCATTGGTGCTTTTTCCGGCGGTGTGGAAGCAACGGCGGTTGGGATTGCGGCGGCAGTGTTTTTCGGGTATTTGATGGCTGTTACGTTTAACCCCAAAGGGTAATTTCGATGTTCGATATTCGATATTCGATATTCGATATTCGATATTCGATATTCGTGGTACGATCGGTAAACTATGACCGGCTCATTTCGATACTCAAAGTACGAATAACAAACTACGAACTTTGAACCACGACAAAGGCCATTTCGATGTTCAAAGATCGAACCTCGAACCTCGAACTTCGATAAGGGGTTGTGATGCATGGATTCTAATGCGAGTGAAAAAAACGTTCCCGTGAGTAAAGCCTATCAAAAAAATGTGGATTACATAAATCGGCAATTAGGGGTTCCGGATAGCTTTGATATTGTCCTGCGGGAGATGTCCATTGGTGGTAAACGGGTGGCGATTTATTCAGTCAATGGATTGGTCGATTCACATGTGGTCAGTTACATATTAGAGGTGCTCGTTGGCTTAGAACGTTCGGATTTGATTGTCAATTCACTGGATAAATTAGTCAAAGGAAACATCGTAAATCTACAGGTATCTGAAGTAAAAACGATGGATAAGGTGTTCTATTTTGTTTTGTCAGGCCCAATGGCGATTCTTGTGGAGGGACAAGATAGAGCAATAATTGTTGATGTCAGGGCGTATCCTGCTCGTCAGCCTCAGGAACCGGATATTGAGCGTGTCACTCGGGGTTCTCGTGACGGATTCACGGAAACACTGGTCGTGAATACGGCCTTGATCCGTCGACGCTTACGTGATCCGAAACTACGCATGAAGCTGGTCCAAGTGGGAGGACGTTCGAAAACGGATGTATGTATTTCCTATATTGAAGATGTTACGAACTTAGAGTTGGTGAAAGAACTTCACAAAGAAATTCAGGCTATTAAGATTGATGGGATTCCCATGGCGGAAAAAAGTGTCGAAGAATTTATCCTTGGAAGCAAGTACTGGAATCCTTATCCCCGAGTGCGCTATACTGAACGTCCGGATGTTGCGGCTATTCATCTGCTTCAAGGGTATGTCGTCATGCTTGTTGATACTTCTCCCTCGGTCATGATTGCGCCTGCGACGTTTTGGAGTCATGTCCAGCATGCCGAGGAATACAGACAGGAGCCGAGTGTAGGGGCTTATCTTCGTTGGATACGATTTGGAGGAATCTTTGCTGCGGTCTTTCTACTTCCTCTTTGGCTTGGTGCAGCCTTAAATCCACAATTACTGCCGGACTGGCTTCAGTTTATCAGCCCTATTCAACCAACGAAAATACCATTACTTGCCCAAGTCTTGATGGCTGAGTTCGGGGTGGACCTTTTACGTATGGCCACCATTCATACACCGAGCCCCTTGGCGTCGGCCTTGGGTTTGATTGCCGCCTTTATGTTTGGGGATATCGCAATTAAAGTGGGACTGTTTATCCCGGAGGTAGTGGTGTACATGGCTATTGCCGCGGTGGGAACGTTTGCGACTCCCAGCTATGAATTGGGTTTAGCTAACCGCTTGGCGCGCTTGTTTCTCATACTGATGACAGGTCTCTTGAACTTTCCAGGGTTTGGGATAGGCGCGGCTATGTGGTTCTTTCTTTTATGGCGGACAGAATCGTTTGGCGTACCTTATCTCTGGCCACTCCTTCCTATGGATATTAAAGCATTGGGGGCGGTTCTGGTGCGCTCTCCTGTACCTATTAAAAACCAACGCCCGAGTATTTTAAAACCACAAGATCAAGACCGTCAGCCGTAATCGAGGTGCGAAGTTCGAGGCACGAGGTTCGAATATCGAAGTTCAAGTGGATGTGGTTTTTTAGTCCAATAACAACACACTTGGTATATCTTTTATACACGAAAGGATGCAAAAATTGTGAAAATCGGGTTTCCGCGAGCACTCTTTTATTATGATTATTTTCCATTCTGGTCTGGATTTTTTTCGGCATTGGATATTAAGGTAGTGACCTCTCCGCCTACACATCGCCAAATTATGGAACAGGGTTTAAGAAGGGTCAGCGACGATACTTGCTTACCCATTAAGTTGCTGGCAGGACATATCCAAGCGCTTGAAGACGTCGATGCCATTTTTTTGCCCCGTATGGTCAGTGTTGAGGCAAACACCTACAGTTGTCCAAAATTCCTGGGGATTCCGGAAAGCCTGCTGCCTGCCGTTCCTCCCGGAATCCCGGTCTTGACTGTAACCGTAAATTGGCGGAAGGGGAAACGTCAGGTCCTGAAAGATCTTCAGGTCTTGGGGCTTCAGTTAGGTAAGGGCAGGGCGGATATTCGGAAAGCCTTTACCCTGGGCCAAGAATGGCAAAAACGTTATCAGGATTCCAATGGGTCAGGATGGGATTTTGAGAAGAACCTGCCTCAGATAGAGAGTACTGCGAAGAGGATCGCGAGCTCTCAAAAGGATACTGTGCCTCTCAATGAGCCAGGTCGCCTTAGAATTGCTTTAGTAGGGCATTCCTACCTTACGCAAGAACCCTATGCTAACCTGAACCTGCTTAGGCGACTGCGCAAAAAGGCGGAAGTGGAATTGGTCCAAAACGTTAACTTGGAAGAGGTTAATAATCATTTGTCAGGGTTACGCAAAAAGATATTTTGGAATCACGCTAAGCAAATTTTTGGAGCAGGGAAAAAGTTTATTACCGATCCTGATATTGATGGGATCATCTATTTATCGTGCTTTGGATGTGGAACCGACTCTATAGTGCAGGGACTATTAGCGAGTTCCGCCCGGGAAACACATAAACCATATATGATGATCACCCTTGACGAACACAGTGGAGAGGCAGGCCTTGTTACTCGTCTGGAAGCCTTTTTAGATATGGTCGAAAGGAGGAAGGTCCATGAAGGTTACGTTTCCGCACATGGGGAACACCTGGATAGTGATTCAAACTCTCTTTGAATCACTCAATGTTGAAGTGGTAATCCCACCAATCAACAGTAAACGAACCATGCAATTAGGCACAAGGTTGGCGCCAGAATCCGCTTGTCTGCCCTTAAAATTAAATCTGGGTAATTATATTGAAGCGGCGAATGAAGGTGCGGACACGATTGTGATTACTGGGGGGATCGGTCCCTGCCGTTTTGGTTATTATGGTGAAGTGGAACGGCAGATCCTTCAAGATGCGGGATATGCTTATGATATGGTGACTCTTGAGCCGCCTGATGGAAGCTTGCTTGGGCTGGCGGGGCGTATCCGCTATTTAGCCGGATCGAAGAATTCCTGGGTAAAGATTCTCCGGGCTATACGATTCGCCTATTTGAAAAGTGTCGCCTTAGACCGAGTTGAAGATCTGATTCATGCAGCAAGGCCGAGGTTACCTGATCCGAGGGAAACGGAGAAATTGTATGAAGATGCCAAAACACGCATTGCGCAGACTATGACTGATATTGGTGTTAAGGATACAGTTCGCTGGGTGCAGGAAAGTATTCGGGAACGTCAAGCGGGGCTAAACCCTTCCGAACGGTTTTGCAAACCTTTGCGCATAGGGATTATCGGGGAGATTTATACAATCTTAGATCCCTTTACCTCAGTGGGTTTAGAGGAAGAGATAGGGCGTTTAGGTGTGGAAGTGGATCGTTCGATTTACCTCTCAGGGTGGATTGGAAATCATATATTTCAAGGTCTGACTCAGGGATATCGATCAATCAAATCCTATTCGGGTCATGCAAAACCCTATTTGCCACATTTTGTTGGGGGGCATGGTCAGGAAACGGTTGGAGCTGCCGTGAAATTTGCACAGGAAGGCTTTGATGGGATCATCCAAATTTTCCCGTTATCTTGCATGCCGGAGATTGTGGCAGCCAGTGTTTTACCAAAAGTACAAGAAGCGTACAAAGTGCCGATTATGACGCTTATCGTCGATGAACATACCGGACAGGCCGGGCTGCAAACGCGGTTAGAGGCGTTCGTGGATCTGCTGGAAAGGGCAAACATTGAACCAGGAATTGAACACAAAAGAGGGGACGTGCTAAGCATTGGGGCAAGATAAGTACTTTCTGGGGGTCGACGTTGGGTCAGTCAGTACGAATATAGTACTATTGCAATCAGACAATACGTTAAAGGAGGCTCTATATCTAAGAACTCAAGGTCGTCCTATGCAAACAATTCAAGAGGGGATTAAGCTGTTGCGCTCTAAAATGGGGAACTCTGATGAAATCATTGGTGTTGGAGCTACAGGGAGCGCGCGTCAGCTGGCGGGTACCTTATTAGGTGCTGATGTCGTGAAAAACGAAATTACCGCTCATGCTGTCGCAGCTTCGCGAATGAATCCTGAGGTGCAGACTATTCTGGAGATTGGCGGGCAGGACTCGAAAATCATCATCCTCAGGGATGGTGTCGTTGCTGATTTTGCCATGAATACCGTCTGTGCAGCCGGAACGGGGTCGTTTCTCGATCAGCAGGCAGCAAGGTTAGGCATTTTAATTGAAGAGTTCGGTCCACTGGCTCTGCAAGCAAAGCATCCGGTGCAGATTGCCGGGCGTTGTTCAGTATTTGCGGAATCAGATATGATTCACAAACAACAGCTGGGGCATTCACTGCAAGATATTTTAGCTGGATTATGTAAGGCGATGGTGCGGAATTATCTCAATAATGTAGGGAAAAACAAAGATATACGCGGCCCGATCTTCTTCCAGGGCGGAGTGGCGGCGAACCCCGGAATAAGTAAAGCATTTGAAGATGAGTTAGGTCAACCGGTAATTGTACCGGAACATTATGGAGTTATGGGTGCCTTAGGAGCAGCCTACTTAGCCCAGGAAAAAGTGGGAATGCAAGCTGAAACAAGGACTAAATTTCGCGGTTTACACCTGGGTGAAACTCAATTCCAAGCACAAAGCTTTGAGTGCGCCGGGTGCTCAAATCGTTGTGAGGTTGTAAAAATCATGCAGGATGGGAAGAGTTTGGCCATGTGGGGAGATCGCTGTGGAAAATGGTCGATTGTTGCCGGTGACAGCGATGGCATCCGTATTACGGAACGTCAAGGCGAACAAAAGAGGGCCTAAGTGTGAAGTGCGAGAATCGAGGTTCGAAGTTCGTGGATCATTCTTAGCACATGGATAAATAGTCGGCAGGCATATACTTTGCCGAACGAGAGGATTTGGGGAGTGACTGAGAAACCCAATATAATAGCTTGCTGGACTTGGTTAGAATTGATACTGCCAAGTCCTTTTTTTATGATCAAAAAGTACCAAATTTATCTTCAAGTCCCAAGAATTAAGAAGGAATAACTGTTGCTGTGTAGAATAATGTACCTTGGGGAAAACACTTTCCTTAAATTCTAGTGCCTTGAGCACAGCGAAAGGAATGGCTCATAACATGAGGATATTAAAAATTAGCAAAGTAAATACATTTCTGATCAGCCTAATGATGATGGCTATTTTATTGTGTTGTAGCAGTCAAGTACAAGCAGACCAAAGCGGGGATTACACATATACTGCAACAGCAGGCGAAACCCAAATAACGGGGTACACAGGGGCTGGAGGAGATGTTACAATACCAAGTACTTTAGGCGGATTTCCTGTGACAAGCATTGGCGATGCGGCTTTTTATGGCGCAGGCTTAACAAGTATTAGCATTCCACAAGGAGTAACAAGTATCGGCCACGGGGCTTTTGCCTATTGCTATGGCTTAACTGCTATTACAGTAGCTGCAGATAATTTATTCTACAAAAGTATTGACGGCGTGCTTTATAACAAAGCAGGGACTATTTTAATTGTGTGTCCCGCAAGATTAACTACAGTAAGCATTCCACAAGGAGTAACAAGTATCGACGACTCTGCTTTTGCCGATTGCACAGGCTTAACAAGTATGAGCATCCCGGAAGGAGTAACAAGTATCGGCATCTGTGCTTTTGCCGGTTGCTATGGTTTAACAACAATAAGCATCCCGCAAGGGGTAACAAGTATCGGAGGGTGGACTTTTGACGATTGCATAGGCTTAACAAGTATTAGTATTCCGAAAGGAATAACAAGTATTGGCGAATATGCTTTTTACTTATGCACAAGCTTAACGAGTATTACGATTAACTCAGCAACAACAGCAATATATGATAGCGCAGACACAATACCAGCCGCGACAAAGATTATAGGCTATGACCCATCTACCGCAAAAGATTACGCTACGAAATATAACAGAACGTTCGAAGTTATAGCTCCTACTGCGCCGATATCCGAAACGTTGACGGTGAGTAATCCAGCCCCCACAGGATTTACTGTAGCCTTAAACCCGGCATTGACGGGCTTAACAGCAAGCAACTTCACGCTTCTTGATAGTTCGAATCAATCTGTAACCATTACAGGTGCGACAACATCAGACAGCGGAGCAACTTATGAGATAAGTGCAGCTTTGTGTGCAGGCCAAACGTACACGGTTACGGCTGCGAAGACGGGCTACGACTTTGGGGCACCTGTGAACGTGGGTTGCGTTCCTGATAATTTAGAAGAGTTTACAACTGAGTTTGACAGCATAAAAGCAACCGGAGGTGAAATGACGCTTCACGGAGACATTGCCCTTGATGGAGTGCTCACACTCTCTGCGGAGAAATCTGTAACAATACATGCCGGGAAATACCGAATTGTAACAGACGATACGAAGGACAGCCTGGAGGTAGGCAGTAATGTAACAATTGAAGGCGACGGTTTTAACGACAGCAACTTCAATGACCATAAATATGGTGTTGTTGCTGCAGATGGCGGCGGGTTTATTAAGATAACAGGCGGAACTGTGAAGTCAAATGCATCCCAGGGTGCAGCAGTATATTTACATGGAACATGGACAAACAAGGGCAGCAGTTTTTCGATGACGAGCGGTGCGATTATCGCTGGTGATGCCGCCTGTAATGCCCGTTTCGGCATATATGCCCGCAAATTCAGCGAGGTTACTATTTCAGGCGGGACAATCACCGTAAACGGTGACTGCGGAATCGGTATCGACATAAACGGTGAAAACCTTCCTGCTTCGGCTACCTTAGATGGTGGTACTATTAACATTACAGGTAAAGAGGGTTACGGTGTTTATGTCAGAGGTGGTGCCTCTGGCCACATTAATGCATGTACCATTAATGCTAATGAGCAGGATGGTGTGGGCGTTTCCGCCTATGGTTGCTCCAATATTACCGTCGGCGGCGCTTCGGTAGTTATTAATGCAAATGGTCAAAACGGACACGCGCTTGAAGCATCACATGGCAGCAGTGTTACAATACTGGATGGAACAACGATTAGTGCCACGGGCGATAACGGTATTGGCGTGGAAATTGGCTTAGGAGGAGATGGATTCATTTCAGGGGGAACCATAGCCGCTAAATATCGCGGTGTCAATATTGTCGGTGAAGATGTGTATGCCCAAGCAACCATATCTGGCGGGACAATAACCGTTACAGGAACTGAAGGTATAGGTATTAATGCCCAGTCAACTGGTTTTCTCGATGAAAATGGCAATAATATACAAGACGAAGGAGAGCGAGACTGTGTGGTACGCTTCTCCGGCGGAACCGTTGTTGCGGCGGGTGAGGAAAGTACAGGTTTGGTTGCCTTTGGCTGTGGTAAGGCCGAAATAAGTGGCCCAGCGACGATAAATGCCACAGGCTTAAAAAGCACTTGTGTTTATGCCTCAAACGGCGGTTATATTAAAATTTCTGCCGGAACAATTACGGCAAGTGGAGATAATAGCACAGTAATATCGGTTCATCTGGGTGGTTTAGTGGAAATAGTAAGCAGCATTGTATCGATAACAGGTTCAGGAAATAATGATGTATGTCTTTATTCCGAAGACTTAATAGGGACAGCATGCATAATAATGCCGGATATGGCTATGAGTGTATACCTTGAGGGGGCGGGTGCAAATGCTAAAATTGCAGACAATACAATAACGGCGCTTGAGGGTAAAACGGTAATAGTAGGCACAGCTTATGAGAACCTTAACCTTCCAACGACAGTTTCTGACTGCGACATTACATGGGCACCGGGATGTTATGATGGAAATACGCCAGGTGAATATGTAATTTACGGGCACTTAACAAATCCGATAAACGTACAAAACGTAAATATCAGTCTGGGGATTAAAATCACTGTTGTGCAGGATATAAGTCTGACCAGTTTTGATGTGGAAAGGGAAGAGGACGGACCTTCCTTGCAGATAAATGCCGGAGATGATTTTTGGGCTTCAATTAATATTGAACAAAATGACCATAGCGGTAAACTAATGTCTCCGGTAACTAACCTTGCTTCTTTCCAGGGTTATATAGCCTATGATTCTGATCGGCTGGAGGTATTAGAAGTTGTGCCCGGGGAGCTTATTCCGGCGAGCGGCTGGACGTTGCAGCAAGGTTCACAAGGAGCGGATGGGGTTTATGTTGAGTTAACAGGTCCTCAAGGTGATACAGTTGGTTTAAGCGGTTACGGGAAACTGCTACGGGTGCATTTCCGATCATTGTCCGGAGCAGGGGGTAGTGGGATTTTCGCCCTTAAAGGGGGGAGCTTCATTAATCTTGATGATGAAGCTAAGTCATTTGCATTTGGCGGATATTTAACAAGTATCAAGGGGCAGGATATTCCGGTCATCAGTGACTATCCCCCCATTTTAGGGATCTCTTCGCACGTTGACATCATCCCTGCCGCAGTTAAGATAACTGAGGCCAACCCACAGCGGCAGACTATTGCGGTTAGTTTTGATCAGAATACATTGGATACATGGAAGTATCCGGGTGTTGATAAGATTAGAGGCAGTATTTCCTTAAAGAAAAATGAGAATGAGTGGACAGTTCTAAAAAAAGATATTTTTGATGGGGAAGTATGTTTCGGATGGTCGGGGGGTAATAAACTGGTTTTGTCACTGGGTCATGGTTTTAGTTTTGCTTCAGGCGATAGTCTGAGCTTTAAGCTGGAAGAGAAAATATATGATCGAACGACAAATAGTTATGTTAATGGCCTTGATCCTGTAGAGACCCCGGTGTTTATTGTTCCTCAGACACTAGGTAAACCACTGGATCTGGGTCAATGGGAAGGTATGATTAATTTTGGTGTAGAGGGGATTCATCTTTCATACCAAGGAGAGGAGCTTTGTTCATACAGCAGTGCGGCTCCTCCGACAGTTAAAGTATTATTTAATGAAGGTGGTCCTGTTGTCTGGGATGCAGTGCTAAGGGCTCCGAACGGCAGTGTCGTGGGATTTTGGGGGTATGGTCCTGGCCAATCCCGTGAGCAGGAGATACCGATTGACCTAACTTGGGAAAGTGGAAACTATCAGTTGCTGGTTAAAGCATTTTGGCTCTTTGATCCAACCGATACCACTATGGCATTTTCTGTAGTACCGCTGGATATCCAGCAAGGCAGTATACCGCTCATTACCGGTAGGGTGCTGCAGCCAGACGGCAGTGCCTTTATCCGTGGGGATAACTCAGATGTCTATGTAAAATTAAGAAGGCTGGATAACAGCGGAGATGATCTTTGTGGTACAGGTATAAACAATGACGGGTCATTTATGCTGGGCGGGAATATACCAACAGGTGACTATTTGTTGGTAGCGGATGCCTGTGGGAGTAACAATCCCTATGCAAATGCAATTCCTGTTACTATTCATATAACTGTAGGACAGTTGTTAACACAAGATATAAGCTTGACTAATCTGTTAATTACGGATTATAGCGCCACACCACTAGTTCAGATTGGGATCAATCCAGAAGATGGGGACAGTGTCGGAATATTTGTCGGTCTTGAGAACATCAAGGATCAAAACGGCAACACGATTAATCCAAACGTTGCTGGTTACCAAATCAAAGTAGACTTTGATCCGACTAAAGTAGCCATCCTAGATGTACTTGATGAAGCACACTTAGGTCAATTCATTAAGAATGTTGATTCAGTAGCAGGTAAAGTGTATATTGCCGATGCGGTAGCTATTGGAACATCTAATTATAACAAGCTTTTCTTCTTGCCAATTACCTTAATCGGGTCTGCGCTTGATGTGACAAGCCTGCAGGTGCATTTTATTAATGTAAGGGATCCAGATAATAATCAAATTTGCGTTGATAATCCTTCTGATCTGGAATTCCACCGTGGTAAAATTTATAATGAAGGTCCTGAAACCCAACCCAATATTGCTGATGCGGTTGCCGGTCTACAGTACTTGGCTGGGTTGAGAAATGCAGGAGCGGATCTGGAACAGGTAAATCTGATAAATATGGCTTCTATCTTACCTCCAGAACCTGTCTCAGGTGTATTAAGACCAAGCATTAAAGATGTAATAGTCTTAATGCAGTACCTGGTTGGATTAAGAGATGATTCATTCCAGTTAGTTTCACGATAATAGAACGAAACTAGCATGGCACCACTTTCCAGATCTTAAATGGAAAGTGGTGCTTATCATCTATTTGAGATTAATGGGGGGCAATATATATTCAGGATGCCATAAAAAATGGTTGACCTGTGTCAATAATTCTGTTATTATTAACGAATCTTAATAATTCTCATCTTTCGAAAAATATATTAGGGGTTTGGATCGCAAGTGTATCATGGAGAAAGTTGTGGTAGTGGTAATAGATAAGCCTATGGCAACAGAGGACCTCCTTCTGTTGCCATTTTTATTCTTTCTGAATAGCTTATATATAGAAAGAGAGGAAGAGGAAATGAGACTGCACGGTACACAATTGGTGAATGAGCAAGGACATTTAGAAATTGGCGGCTGTGACACTGTAGAATTAGCTAAAAAATTTGGGACGCCGCTTTACATCATGGATGAAGCCCATATTCGGGACATTTGCCAACAGTACCAGGGTTCGTTCGTGAAGGGCATGGAAAATGCGGAGGTTATTTATGCTTCGAAAGCGTTTTCAACGCTGGCCATGTGCCGGATTATTGATGAAGAAGGACTAGGCTTAGATGTTGTCTCCGGAGGGGAACTTTATACTGCTCTTCAGGCCAATTTCCCGGCTGCGCGAATTTACTTTCATGGCAATAATAAATCTCGTGAAGAACTGACAATGGCAATAAACGCTGGTGTTGGTAGGATTGTCGTAGATAATTTTCATGAGATGAGTATATTAAATGAGCTGGCGGAAGATTTGAATCAAAGAGTCAATATCCTCCTTCGGGTGACACCAGGGATTGAAGCGCATACCCATGAGTACATTCGGACAGGTCAGATCGATTCTAAGTTTGGTTTTACCTTATCAGACGGTACAGCAGACCGGGCGCTGGATTTAGCATTATCCTGTCCCTTTCTCGTAGTAGAAGGGATTCATGCTCATATCGGGTCACAAATCTTTGAATTAGATTCCTTCCGGCATGAGGTTCAGATAATGATTGGCTATATGTCAGATATTCATGTGCGTATCGGTTACCTGCTGCAAGAGCTTAACCTTGGCGGAGGATTTGGGATTTATTACGCGTCCGGGGATGAGCCTGCTCAGATTACGGATTATGCCAAAACAGTGCAGGCTGCTTTGGAGGATGCTTGTCGGGATCAGAAGTTTCCGCGTCCAAAAATTATTATTGAGCCGGGACGTTCGATCGTAGGAACAGCAGGAACCACACTCTATACCGTAGGTTCCATCAAAGAGATTCCCGAGATCCGGAAATATATTGCAGTGGATGGGGGTATGACAGACAATCCGCGACTTGCACTATATCAAGCACGTTACGAGGCAGTTCTTGCCAACCGCGCTAGTGAAGAAACAGTTGAATCGGTTTCCGTTACCGGAAAGTGTTGTGAATCCGGAGATATGTTGATTTTGGATATTGATTTGCCCAAAGCTATATCGGGTGATCTATTGGCTGTTTCTTGTACGGGTGCTTATAACTATTCCATGTCCTCGAATTATAATCGGCTTACAAGGCCGGGGGTGGTTCTAGTGGCGGGCGGTCATGCCGATGTGATCGTAAGACGTGAAACTCATTCGGACTTACTGCGCAATGATGTTCTGCCTGCGCGCTTGAAGTAGTTACAACGGGCAAGCCGGTAAGATGCCCATATAGAAAACCAGGTTAGAGCTAAGCCTTCGCTGATTATCAATTAAACTTTCTGATTAGCAGGAAAAAGGACCGTGTGCGTTATTTAACGCTTGCGGGTCCTTTTTTCGCATTTCTGTGGGCGAACAATCACAAGATCCAGGGCCACCAACATAAGAGTTGCAATCAGGATGGTGCCCAATCCTTTCGAGGAGACGGTCGAAGCATACGTGACTGGAGGGATAGAATAAGGCGAGAAGGGTGCCAGTGAAGGAACCATAGAATGAGGCATGGCAGAGTAGTAGGGATAAGATTGGGTAATAGGGGGCGAAGAAGGATGGGGGAAATATAAGTTAGTGGTTAATTGAGCGCCCCGTGGTTGGGCAGGATTATAGGTGGGACAGTTAAGTCCGGTATTATGATGGAAGAGTAGAGAACTTCGTAATACCGGTACACCAGGGTATCCAGGGTTCAATGTCAGTCCCCCTTTCTTAAGCCCGGATACTTATATTGGCAGTATATGTAAATAACGGCGTGGTGGTACCTGGAGAAGAAATGAAGAATGGGATTGGAAAAGCCACTTAATCAACAAAAACTTTTACGTTTCTAAATATTTCATATTTTGCTTTGAATATTTTGATGGAGATTGATTGATTCTAAAGAGAAGAAAAAGAAATAAGAAAGCTTTGGAAATGGAGTGGACTCGGATGCAGGAAAATAAATCCTATGGCCGAACAATTCTCCGGGTCTTAACAACCCACAATAAAGCCATGCTACTGGGGTTATTTCTAGGAATCAGTTTGGTTTTAGGTGCCGTCCTGGTGAGTCAAGTAGTAGGAAATGAAAAAAAACCGATCATTAATCCAATTGAGTATGAAGTGTACTGGGAGCAAGCTCAAGAACAAACCAGGGCGAGTGAGGACGACTCTGGAGAACGCTCGGATAACTCTGTAGTAGAGCCAGATTACCCTGAGCCAAACAACGAGCCGGTATCCAACTTTAAAGGGGAACGGTTTACGGTTCTATTAGTTGGGGTAGATCGTCGACCCGGTGATACAACGCTCAGTAATACGGATACTCTTTTAGTAGCCAGTGTTAATACCCTGAACGGTAAAGTTGCTATCCTTTCCATCCCTCGAGATACCCAAGTTACTGTGCCGGGCTATGGAAAGGGAAAAATTAATGCTGCTGCACGAGTTGGTAAAGGAATTAATACAACAACAGCTTTAATCGAAGGTTTAATAGGCCAGTCTATTGACGGTTACGTTATCACAAATTTTAATGGATTTAAGTCGATTATTGATACACTGGGAGGAATAACACTCAATATTGAAAAAAATATGTATTATGTTACCGGAGACTTATCAGACGGCGTGATAAATCTCAAAAAAGGAACTCAACGATTAGATGGAGCACAGGCTTTGCAATATGCCAGGTTCCGTCAAGATGCCTTGGCGGACATATCAAGGACGGCGCGGCAGCAGGCAATTATAAAAGCAATAGGGAATGAATTTCTGCAAGTTAAGACAGTTCCCAAGTTACCCTGGATTGTCCCTCAAATCGCCAAATCAGTGGAAACTAACCTTTCAATAGCTCAATTATGGGCGATGTCGAATTATTTGCTACGTAATAAAAATCCAGAGATATCATCCCAAACCTTACCGGGTAATTTCCTCACCGAAAACAATATAAGTTACTGGAAAGTTAACCCTGAGAAGTCACGCGCTGTTGTTAAGAAGCTTTTCGAAGAGGGAAAAACCAGCAGCACGTTCGGAATTTAGCGTTAGGGAATAAGGCTGAAGCATATTCATTGATATGCTCCCAGCCTTATTCTTTGGATACTTCTTTTCTACATAAACTAAAACGCGAGGAATTGAAACCCGCATTATGAGATAGTATAGTTCCTCATCTTCCTGGTAGTGATGATTTTTTTCGGAAGAATAAGTGGCTGCAATAACAGATGCTCTTGTCTTTTTGAAGAAACAGTTATAAAATACATGAGGTTGTTATATGGAGGAATTTTTGGAGGGTGTACATTGGAGAAGCTGCTAGAAAAGTTAAAAGAGTACTTACAAATGGAAACGGAAATCCCTTTTGAGGAGTTTGCGGAGTATTATCGCCAACTGATTTCAGAACTGAACCAAACGTTTAACGATCTTGATAAGGACGCTCGCGTTAAAGCACTCTATATTTGTTCGGTTGTTCAATCCAATGCAGATGCTAGAGCAAAGGGGAGTAAAACCACGGCCAAAGCGTTTAAAAAGATAAGCGCTAAATGTGGTTTTTGGAGAGATGCAATTAAGTTCCATCTGGGAAAAGACGGGATGTCCCCGCAGGAGATTGAACAAGCAACGGAAGAAATTAACACCAGCATCTAAGGAGCTCCATTTTCATTGGATTAGGACATCAAGCCGGAACGGTTTTGATGTTTCTTTTTTTACCAGTCAGAAGCCCTATGCCGCTGTGCGGTACCACTGATGAATAAAAATCTTTTTATTCAGGTCGGAAGCCAGCCCGTTAAACCGATACCATCGCTAGGAGTAATGAATAATGGCATAGAGCTCTTGAAGTTGCTGTAAACAGGCAGATGATGGTATAATTTAATAAAATCCTGATGATAAGGAATTTGAGGATGTTGCTATGGATATCATTTTGGCTCATCGCCAACTCGATTTTGATGCTCTGGCGTCAATGGTGGCTGCCCAAAAAATTTACCCGAACAGTGTGTTGGTCATGGACGGAAAACCTAACGTCTATGTTCAAGATTTTTTGGCACTATCTAAGGATCAATTGCGGTTTTACAGAGCTCAGGATATTAATATGGACGAAGTATCTCGGATTATTCTTGTAGATACCCATGAACTGCGTCGTGCGGGTTTGTTGGGCGAAAAGGTGGCTAAGCTTCCTAGCGTTCAGGTGGAAATTTATGACCACCATCCTTATTCTGGAGAACTCAAACCGGGTATGGTTATTGAAACGGTTGGTGCGTGCGCAACAATCCTTGTTGAAAAATTGGCAGCGCTGGGGTTGCCCTTAAGTGGTTTTGAAGCGACTTTGATTGCCATCGGAATCTATGACGATACTGGAAGCTTATTGTTTGATAGTACCACAGTACGTGATGTTCAGGCTGTGGTTTATTTATTAGGGCAAGGAGCGAATTTAGGGGTTATTGCCCAATATTTACGAAGACCGCTTGCTGAAGAACAAAAAGAACTCTTGCAACAATTACTGGACCAAGGGCAGACCGAATTATTTGATGGCTTGCCTGTGTATCTTGCGTATGCTGAGACAGAAGACTATGTCGGAGGGCTTTCTTTACTGGCTCATCAAATAGGGGAGCTTGAAAGCGCTGATACCTGGTTTTTGTTAGTCAAAATGGAGAATCGGGTATACGTCGTGGGCCGTTCCAGAAGGAGAGGTTTGCCCGTCGATGGGTTAGTACGGATATTTGGTGGGGCGGGCCATACGAGGTCTGCTTCAGCGACTATTAAAAACGCTGAAATCCCGGTAATCTTGCAACAACTGCGTCAAGGGCTTCGGAGTCGCGCTATACGCCCTCATCTGGTGCGTGACATGATGAGTTATCCCGTGAAGACCGTGACCCCGGAGACGCCGCTTGGTGAGGTTGAACAAATTCTATTGCGTTATGGGCATACAGGAGTACCTGTCATTGAAGATAAGCATTTAGTGGGGATTATTTCCCGGCGGGATGTGGAAAAATCGATTAAACACGGTCTGAAACATGCACCAGTGAAGGGTTTTATGACTACACGGGTGATTACGGTAGAAGCAGAGGCCCCTTGGGATGAAGTCCAGCGTCTGATGGTGCAGCATGATATTGGGCGTCTCCCAGTGGTTGAAGATGGAAATGTCGTTGGAATTGTTTCCCGATCGGATGTTTTGCGTTTCGTTCATGGAGGTCCGGTTCCTATGGAAACGCAACTTGTTCGCGAACGTAGCGTCGCCATGCGTCAGGATATTTTGGATTTGATAGAAGGTCTCCCGGCAGAGAAACGGAAGCTCCTTGAAGCTGTACGAGATACTGCCCAGGAAGAAGGGTGCTCCGTTTATATTGTAGGAGGATTTGTCAGGGATTTGCTCCTCTTTTCCCCCACTCAAGATCTGGATTTTATCGTCGAAGGTAGTGGTGGTCAATTTGCCAAAGCATTGTTAAAACGCTTGCCGGACGGGAAACTCACTGAGCATATTAAGTTTGGAACGGCCCGGATTGTTTTTCCCGATGGGAGTCATCTTGACGTAGCCAGTACGCGCTGGGAATATTATTCCTCCCCCGGAGCACTACCTCAAGTCGAGGAATCCTGCCTGCGCGATGACCTCTTTCGACGCGACTTTACTATCAATTCCATGGCCATCTGTTTGAATGCCGGGCGTTTTGGGGAACTCGTGGATTATTATGGCGGGAAGCGGGATTTACAGCAAAAAAAAATTCGTTTCTTGCATAATATTAGCTTTATAGATGACCCTACTCGGATGCTAAGGGCAATACGTTTCTCAGAACGTTATCAATTTATGTTAGCCAAAGAAACTGAGGAGGCTATATATACTGCGCTAGAGTCGGGAGTCCTTTCTAGGCTGAGTATTGAACGTTTTACAGAGGAAATCCTGCTCATCTTCAAAGAAAAAAATTATCAGGCTATGGGTCGGGCCTTAATCAGCACTGGTTTGTTAAAGGCGTGGTTTGGTGAAGATTACGATTGGAACTTTAACTTAGATGAAGCCGAGGACAGTGCTAATCGGTCGTTGCAGATGCGTTGGTTAGTTTCAATTTCTAAAATGGACTCGCCAACTATTGAAAAATTGCTTGAGCGAGTATGCCTCAACAAATCCCTGCGGGATGATACCCTGACCTATGTGCGTCTACGCGAGGCTTTAAAGGAACCATTGACTCTGAGTGAGATGGACAGATTACTCAATAAAGTCCCAAAGGGAGTAGTTTTGGTTTTAGCTCAGGATGACCGCTTTAATAAGCTGATTAGGAAATGTCTCGAGGCCAGCCAAAGAATTAAGATGTCTTTAGATGGAAGGGCACTTCTGCAGATGGGTGTTCAAGAAGGACCGGAGATCGGTGTAATTCTTGATCGAGTGCGCAGGGCTTGGCTTGAAGGCCGCATAAGTACTATCGAAGAAGAGAAGGACATGGCTCGAGAGTGGGTTAATACTTTGCGTCGTTAGAAGGAGGATGGAATTTGTTTGGTTTTGATATACCGACACTGATAGCTAATGTTCCGGCATTATTAATCGGATTTGCCTTTCATGAGTATGCTCATGGTTGGGTCGCTGACCGGTTAGGAGACCCGACACCCCGTAGTCAGGGACGTCTAACTTTGAACCCTATCGCGCATTTAGATTTCTTTGGCACGCTCATGGCTCTCTTATTTCGATTCGGATGGGCTAAACCAGTGATGACCAATCCCCAGTATTACCGGGGAGATAAAAGACGGGGGCATATGCTGGTTGCTTTGGCTGGTCCAGGCATGAATTTAATTATGGCATTTATTGTGATGTTCTTATGGTTTCTGACCTTGCAATGGCTTCAAGGCTCAGAATGGAGCAGCATTATATTGCTTATCTTTCAATCCACGGTGTTTATGAATCTGGGCTTGGGAGTTTTTAATCTCTTGCCGATTCCTCCGCTTGACGGATTTGCTGTTCTCGGAGGAATACTGCCTGCGCGCTTCACTCCGCAGCTTCATGTGCTGGAGCAGTATGGGATGATTATTTTAATGGTTTTTCTTTTTACGAATATTCTAAGTAAAATCCTCTCGCCTGTAGTGATAGGGATATTTATCGTTTACCAGAAGATCATCAGTCTGATCTTAACTCCTTTTCTAGGGTAATTGGGTTCATATAATCAGGATAATTAATAAACGTTGTTGATAAGCGAGGACAAGTTTACAAAAAGGAGTGTTCGGTATGAAAGGTAGAATATTAAGTGGGATGCGTCCGACAGGGTCGCTGCATATTGGGCACCTAAGCGTCATCCAGAACTGGGTTGCCCTTCAGAATGACTATGAGTGTTACTATTCCATCGTGGATCTGCATGCCTTGACGACAGCGTATGAAGACCGTTTAAACTATCCCAGTTTACGACGGGAAATTGCTTTAGATTGGCTCAGTGTGGGAATTGATCCCCAGAAAAGCGCTGTCTTTATCCAGTCTCAGGTCAAAGAGCATGCCGAACTTCATTTGCTGTTTTCCATGTTTACACCCTTGTCCTGGCTGGAACGTGTTCCTACGTATAAAGATCAAATTCAACAATTGAGTCAACAGGGGAAAGACCTGGGTACATATGGGTTCTTAGGATATCCTCTCTTACAGGCAGCGGATATTTTAGTTTATAAAGCAAATGTAGTGCCGGTTGGGGAAGACCAGCTTCCGCATATTGAGCTTAGTCGGGAAGTAGCCCGTCGTTTTAATCATCTTTTCGGAACGGTATTTCCGGAACCGCAGGGTTTAGTGGGTAAAGTGCCTCTCTTGCCGGGAGTTGACGGGCGGAAAATGAGTAAAAGTTATAATAATGCCATTTCCCTAGCGGCATCTCCTGAGGAGGTCAAAACGCGGGTCCAACAAATGATTACTGATCCGGCTCGGCTTCGGAAAGATGACCCAGGACACCCGGAAGTTTGCATCGTGGATAAGTTTCATCAGATTTACACCCCGGAAGTTGCTGAAGTGGAAGAAAATTGCCGCGCGGGAAAAGTCGGTTGTGTCGCTTGTAAACGCCACCTGGCGGAGAATTTGGAGAAGTTATTGAGACCGTTTAGGGAGCGGCGGGACTATTGGGGGGAATCAGGCCGCGTGGAGAAGGTCCTCGCAGAAGGTGCCGAACGTGCTCGGGTAACAGCTGCGGAGACAATGAAAGAAGTACGCTCTGTCATGGGGCTGTAAATGGAAAGCGAGAAAACCGTTCCGCAGGTGGAACTTCCTGCTTATAAGGGCCCGCTTGATTTGCTGTTAACCCTTATTCAACAAGAAAAAGTCGATATCTATGATATCCCGATTGCGCGTATTGCTGACCAGTTTGTGGAAACCGTACGACAGATGGGGCTTATGGACATGGAAGTCACCACCGAATTCCTGGTCCTGGCGGCCCAATTGCTTTATATTAAGTCAAGGGAACTTTTGCCGAAACCTCCGCAAAATGAACAAGGTCAGGCAGGGGAAGAAGACCTGCGGCAGGAACTGGCGGAACGCTTACTGGCTTATCGGACGTTCAAGCAGGCGGCACAGGTGTTAGCGGCGTTAGAAACCTCTTCTGGACGACCTTACTGCCGTGAGGTTGACGTTGAGGGGTTACTGGCGGATGTCAAACCGGAGGACCCACTCAAGGGGGTATCCTTCGATGATCTCTGGCAAGCGTTTTGTAGGGTGATCGAACGTGCCGAAAAAGGGGAGAAAATCCAGTATATTGAACCGGAAGAGATTGCAATTGATGTGATGCTGGCGGATGTTTTGCGCCGGGTTCTTCTCCATCCGAAAGGGATGCGTTTTTATCAGCTCATGCGGATCGGATCGCGCATGGAAATGGTGGTCTCTTTCCTTGCGGTGTTGGAACTTCTGCAATCCGGAAAAGTCCGCTCCGAACAACTGACAATGCTGAGGGATATAATGATCTTTCCTACGCAGAAAGCATGGGAATTCACGGAAGAGGAGTAAATAAGATGCTGTTTCGCGAACCGGAAACGGCGGCGTTAGAAGCCCTTTTATTTGTAGCCAAAGATCCGCTAACGGTTGAACTGCTCGGGGAGATTCTGGAGTTGAACCGGTTGAAGATAGAAGAACTGCTGCACGAGCTGCGAAATCGATATACAGTAGATTCCTGCGGCTTGAAACTCCTCGAAATCAATGGCGGATATATACTAGGCACCAAGCCTGAAGTCGCCCGCTATGTCGAAATTCTCTATAAACAACCTTCGCATGCCCTCTCCAATGCGGCACTTGAAGTGCTTTCGATCATTGCTTATAAACAGCCTGTGACCCGTGGAGAAATAGATTTTATCAGAGGAGTTCAATCTGAACGGGCTTTGGCGACGTTAGTGGAAAAAGGATTAGTGAAAGATGTGGGTCGCAAGGACGGACCGGGGCGACCCATCCTTTACGCTACAACAGAACAGTTCCTTCTTCATTTCGGCTTGCCTTCCTTAGATGATTTGCCTAGCCTTGAACTAGGTTTGGTTAGTGAGGATGAGGTGGCGAGCGCGTTGGAGTAGGGACTTCGCGTTACAACACTCAAAGATGACCCTTCTGGCTGAACAAGAGCACAAGCGATTGAGGAAACCCGGGAAGGGGCCTGTGTTCCGCCCTACAGATGAAAGTACCCCTTTCGGCAAGTTGAGCAACGAATAGCGAAAAGTCGTTAATAAATAGTATTAATGGCTTTTTATTTTCCAAGTGCCAGGTTCAAACCTTCGCCTTTAGGCGAACAGCTTTAGCATGATAACTTTTCGAACAACTGGATATCATTCTCCTAAGAGGTGAGTGATATGGCCGATTATCAAAGAGGTAGCCACGCGGTATACGACATAAAGTACCATTTAGTATGGGTAACGAAGTATCGATACCAAGTTCTGAATAATGAAGTTGGATTAAGATTACGAGAATTAATCCGGCAAAGTTGTCTAAGCCGAGGGATAACGATAATGAAAGGTAGTATTGGTAAAGAGCATATCCATCTTCTGATCGAGTGTCCACCACAACTTGCATCGTCAAAAATAGCGCAGTACCTCAAGGGACGATCATCAAGGTTGCTTCAAGAAGAATTTCCTCATCTTAAAAAAAGATATTGTGGTCAACACCTTTGGGCACGAGGGTATTTTTGTGCAACAGTGGGAACTGTCACAGATCAGATAATCAGAGATTATATCGAAAACCAGCAAACCGACGGTGACGAGGAAAACTTTAAAATAGACACATGAGTTTAGTCGTAGACTTTAGTTGGCATTTAGCCAACGGTAGCTTTTAGCGGGCTTTAGCCTTATTCGGACTTTCAGTCCGCTTAAAACCCTCCGGCTTTAGCCGGTGGTTGTTTAGTGTTTGAGTAAGTTTTGAGAATAATGTCGGTATATTGTACGTTTTGACGTGCCTTAAACGTAGATCCGTACTAAGACTTATCCTTTGATTTTTATGATAGATAGGTGACCAGAAGGTTTCTCGGAAGAGTAGATACATAATCAGGAAAATTGCTCTATTGTTGACAGTTTGAGAAGGAGTTACTCAAACTGTGTAGAATTTATATAGCATAATAACCCAGAGCTACTAGGGAAAGGGGGCGAGGTGATTGCCGGTATTCGTGAAAAATGTAAATAATACAGAACTCCGGATCAGTTTCACAAGCCCTTTTTCACTAGACCAAGTGAGTAAGATTAAGACGATTAAGGGGAGACGCTGGTATCCTACTGACAGCTATTGGGCAGTTCCTTACACGGAGGAAACGGTAAAGTATTTAACCCGAGTTTTTGCAGAGGAAGTTTGTTTTGAATCATCTATCCTGACCAAAGATAGTAACTTCACATATGAGACTGATCAATTGGGCAATACGAAAGAAACAAAAGGATCTTTGCACTCTATGTCTGACCGAACGTCGGAACTACTCCTTCTGGTTCGGAAGGAACTTGAATTACGTGGATATAGTGATAAAACTATTAAAGCTTATGTGGGACAAATATACCGTTATCAAGTTTTTCTGAAAAAGGATTTAGCTGATTCCACGAATGAGGATGTTCGGGACTTTCTGCATTATTTATTGAGAGAAAGGGGCAAATCCCATGCGTATGTCAACCAAACATTAAGTGCTCTGAAGTTTCTACAAACAAAAGTTTTGGGTCTTAAAGGTGCTACCGAACGATTGCCTCGACCTAAGAAAGAACATAAGTTGCCAGATGTTCTCAGCCAGCAGGAAGTACTTCAAATACTAAACACCGTAAAGAATATTAAGCACCGGGCTATACTAATATCAACCTATTCAGCTGGCTTGAGGGTGAGTGAAGTTGTAAACCTTAAGATTGGGGACATTGATCACAGTAGAATGCTGATATATGTAAGACAGGGTAAGGGGAAGAAGGATCGGTATACTGTCTTGTCTGGGGGTGCCATTGAGGCATTACAAACGTACATCACTACTTACAACGTGGCCGATTGGGTTTTTCCAGGGGAGCCTCCTAATTGCCACATAACAGAACGAACCGTGCAAAGAATCTTTGAAAATGCACGGGATAAAGCCGAGATTAGAAAAAGTGTATCTGTACATTCCTTACGCCATTATGTAGAGCCCCAGATTATGGAGAGTATAACACAAAAATCTCCTAGAACAGCTTAATTTATGTGAAAACACTCCCCATAATTTTTTACTCGCATAGTGAATTTAACCATCTCATTAAGTTGCCGTCTTCCTCCCAGTTTGGTAGTCCGTGAGGCACTAAATCCGGATACGCATTTTCAATAGCTTTGCGTTTCATCTCACTGTCTGCCCGGGCATAAATCTTATGACAAGCAAGTCATAAAATTTATACTCATGTGACTGAAAAGGACATCCGACACATTAGAAGTCCCTTTGATTGGATTAGTGGGGGAAGCACCGGAGAATAAAGGAGATATATCCGACACATGTCGCAGATACCAACTGTTTTTAATGGATCTGCGACGTGTGTCGGTAATCCGTTGATAGGCCGGACATCGCTCGCGCGCTCGCTCGTCCGGTCTATCGTGGTGGCGGGTTCCCGGGGCACGGCGACCTGCTCGCTCGCGCTTGACGCTCGCGACGTCGCCTATCAGCCGGGTTCCCGGCTGATGCCCAAATTCCCACTTCGTGGGAACTTCGGGAACCCGCCACCACGTTAGGTGAAATCACAATTTCGGAGGTGGATATGGGGTCAATAATTTTCCGAGCAAGGATAAAGTGGTTTGTATTAGTAACGATTATGTGTTTTCTTTTGGTTGGGACGATATATCTTTTATCACCGTTTCCAAATAGCGACACTATTCCATCTGCCCCTCAGAAGAGGTTTGATGTACCTATATATACTGACTTCGAACTCCAAGGCAAAAATCAGTGTGCAGCATACTCTACTGCTTTTGTTTTAAGAAACTCAGGCAAACAAGCTAAAGGAATAGAGGTTTATGCTAAGATTCCTTTCAAAATCCCTATTTCAGGGTATGTTTTGCCGAAAGGAGTAATTTCATATCTTCAGTCCCAAGGACTAAAACCAATGATTTATGAAGGGAATCTGTCTTCACTCAAGGCAAGACTTGTACAAGGGAGAACACCGATTATTGTATTGGTTGGAAATGGGCTCTTTTGGCAGCATTACATGACTTTAGTAGGATTTGATGACGACAAAAGTGAGCTTTATTTCGTCGATTCTAACAAAGGGAATGACGAAAACTCAGAATTGCCAGGGAATAGGACTATGACAAATGACTATTTTTTGAAATGGTGGAGCAATGGACTACCCGTATTCAATCACGTTTATATAACGGTGGGGGAAACGTTGTGACTCCACCTAACAGAGGGTTTGCGACATCGGAGAGAATATGAATGTAGTAACCCGACGTCGCAAACCCTCGGGACGTTCTACGAAACCGTACGCAAAGACCGTCGCGCGTCCATGCGCGGATTATTTGAAGCATTACTTTTTAGTTTTTCCGCATATATTTATGTAGCAATACATTTTTGAGAACTGCGTTACAAAAACTGGTATAATAGTATTTGCAGGAGGCTCGATGAAATGGGTCAATTTGAAAAGATATTAATTAGGATATTGTGTGGAACGAAAGATAAGGATATCGATTTTACTGACCTTTGTAAAGTACTGTTTCATTTTGAATTTAAAGAACGGATAAACGGAAGTCATCATATTTTCTATAAGGATGGACTAGATGAAATAATAAACATTCAACCTAATGGTGCAAA
>NZ_JCAIJG010000028.1:4317-12104 GCF_059735615.1 Desulfosporosinus sp. Tol-M2 | reverse complement strand
GATAACTCACCAGGTTTAAACTTGTTAATAAATACCTATTTCAACGAAGCTGTGCTAAAATAAGTTAGTTATCCAAAAAAGGAGAGGAATGCATTTGGAACAGTATAGCCGGGTTATAGCACTGTGGCAGTCGTATAAAATCGCCTCTGCCGCTGATCTTGAAAAACACCTTGACAGCTTTCGCATTCTGTTTGCGTTCCATTCAGGGAAGATAGAGAACGAGGAAATCACCTATCATGATACCAGGGAAATCTTTGAAAATGGCAGGGTTGTGAGTTATACCGGCACTCCGCGTGCCTTGTTTGAACAGCAGAATCAAAAGTTATGCTATGAAGTATTAAAAGCAAAAATTGTGAATAAGGAGACTCTCAGCATAGAGTTGGTTAAGGAAATTCATAGGGTTCTGACTGGCGGGACATACGATGAACGAAGGTATATTGAAAATCAAGAACGGCCGGGCAAATTTAAGAAGCACGATTATGTAACGGGCCTCCATGAAGTCGGCTCCGCTGCAAAAGATGTGGAAAATGACTTAACGGATCTAATTGCCGAAGTAAATGCTTATGAGGGCAAGGATGTATTAAAAGCCGCAGGCTACTTTCACGCTAAGTTTGAGTATATCCATCCCTTTGCAGATGGTAACGGACGTGTCGGCAGGACGCTGATGAATTACTATCTTATGATACATAATCACCCACCCCTCATCGTCTATGATGAGGATAAAAGGATGTATTTCGAGTGTCTGCGAAAGTATGACGAAACCGAGGAACTAGATTCCCTGTATGAGTTTCTTAAGTATGAATCGGAAAAAA
This sequence comes from Desulfosporosinus sp. Tol-M2, assembly GCF_059735615.1. Lineage (NCBI taxonomy): Bacteria > Bacillati > Bacillota > Clostridia > Eubacteriales > Desulfitobacteriaceae > Desulfosporosinus > Desulfosporosinus sp. Tol-M2. The sequence continues at coordinate 11,292 of NZ_JCAIJG010000028.1, read as the reverse complement.
CATGGGGCAAGGCGCTGGCTCTTGCCGATGGCAATAGGCTGGAACGCAAAGACTTGTCAGATTTCATCCAGGATATGTAGAAGAAGACACTGCCGACATTTCAGCAGAGTCTTAACATTGAACAAGTTCATAATGCTCTCTTAATGGTGATTCAAAAGCGTTGAAATAATCAAGACTCGCCCGCATTATTAACAATTCCGCATATGCCGGAAGTGCGGTTTCTGTATCACCCAGCCCGTTGATATTTATCGGTGGTCGGTGCGGCGCTGTTCACCCTCGTCACAGTGCTACGCTCAAGTTTAAAGTACATTCTAACGCTAAAATATAGTAACCCGGCGGATGCCTGCTCTTAAGGATTCGGCCGGGTAATATTTTTAAAGTAAATGTTAGATTTTCGACTATGCAAACGTCTTATTAAATAACGTCTGCTTAACGAAATTTTATTTCATGAAGTATGTACATGAATAATGTACATGAAGAATAAAAGAAAGGAGGAATGGTCTCTTTTGAAAGTTGGCACTCATGGCAGGAATTACGGCTAGTGCGGCGAAATGAAAAATACAGTTATCATTGGCGAAATGAGAACTCCAGATAGTGTGCTGTAATAAAATCGAAACTTGGAAAATATTGAGGAGTTGATTAAATGTTTGACTGGGTAAAAAGGCATAAAGGTCGAATCCTGATCTTTTGTGTTTTATGTGTAGGCTTATTAGTAATGTTATTGCCCGGCAACAATGACGTCTCAGCAACAAGTAACCGCTTAGCAGGCTACGATCGTTTCCAAACAGCCAGGATTATCGCCGAACAATTTAAAGCTGAAACCGTGCAGGATGTTATTCTTACTTCCGGTCACAACTTCCCCGATGCCCTGGCGGCAAGTGTTTTAGCGAAAAAGTTAAATGCGCCTATTTTACTGGCCGATAGCCAGGTCCAAGGTTCGACCGAAGCCTTTAATTACATATCTCAGCACTTAAGTAAAAAAGGCATGGTGCATATCATCGGCGGCGTAGCTGTGATAGGGCCGGATTTCGAAGCTCAGCTTGTTCAAATGGGTTTTCCAAATATCGAACGGATTGGTGGCTTTGATCGCTATGATACGGATCTCCTGATTGCCGAGAAATTAGCTGTGGCCAAAAACACGCCGGTGGTTATCGCTTCGGGAGAAGTTTTTCCGGACGCTTTAAGTGTTTCCAGCTTTGCAGCGCACAAGGGCTGGCCAATTTTATTGGCAGGCAAGGATTATTTGGCGCAAGGAATCAAGGACTACCTGGCCAATGAACAGCCCGCGCAAGTGTACATCGTTGGGGGAAGCGGGGTAGTCTCAGAGGCAGTCAAGTCGCAAATTCAAGCCCTTGTTCCTCAGGCAGCGGTAACACGTTTGGCCGGGCAGGACAGATTCGAAACTAATGCTTTGATAGTGCAAACTTTCGCCCCGAACCCGCAAAATATTTATTGTGCAACAGGTTTAGATTTTGCCGATGCCTTGGCAGGCAGTGCCCTGGCCTCGCAGACCGGTGATCCCATTCTGCTGATTGATCCCAATTCTTTGGCAGTACCCGCTTCAAGTGTGGGCTATTTAACCCAGCTCCATGAGCAACATAGCGATCCTGCGCTTGTGTGTTTTGGAGGGGATGTTGTTGTTCCGGCAACGGTGCTCAATAAGATTGCTGATCTTCTTCAGGGAAAACTAAATCAGGATACGGCGCTCGCAGCAGATTTGCCGACAGTTGGCAGCCGCGAAAACCTGGTGCAGCTGCTGGCCGGGATGGAAAGTAATGGCGTCAGGTACGGCCTGTTGACAGGCAACGCTTTAGATTTGGCCGCCGGTACGGGTGCTGCTCCTCAGACCGAAGCCAACGCAACAAACGACGCAAAACAAATGCGTCAGGATGTTGCTTACTCGGAGACAAATCTGCAAGTCCAGGGAGTGGATGAGGCGGATATCGTTAAGACTGACGGTGAATACATTTACCAGGTTATCTCCGCCAGGTCAAACGGGCAGCCTGCGGTTGTCATCTCCCGAGTTTATCCGGATAGCGAACTTAAGATTGTTTCCACGCTGCAATATTCCGCTCAGGAATTTATGCCGCGCGAATTATACGTGGATCAAAAACATCTTGTGGTGATCGGCGAAAGTAATGCCAACCAAGTCGTGCCAATGCCGGCGGAGACCGGAAACAAGCTGTCGGCTGATTCTGCAGTTTCTGTTATGCCAGGCTATATTTATCAGCCGGTAACCCGGATCCTTGTCTATGACCTGAGCGACAAGACGAATTTGGTCAAGCAAAGAGAACTGAAGCTGGACGGTAATTACCTCTCCTCGCGCAAAATAGATTCGCAGCTTTATCTGGTCACAAATAAATATATTGACTGCTACCGTATTTTGCACCAAAACGAGATACCGGTCAATCCGGTATTTTCCGATTCGAATTTTACGGCTGGCGATACGGCGATTCCCTTCCAGGACATCCGCTGCTTCCCCGGCACGGTGGAACCAAACTACCTGCTGGTAGCCGGTTTGGATCTCGAGTCCCCGACTGAGCGCATGCAGGTCAGCACCTATCTCGGTTCCGGCAATCAAATCATGGCTTCGCCCGACAATCTTTATGTAGCGGTAACGCACTATGAGTGGCCGAAAGAGGAGCCTGTTTTGGATAACAATAAAGCATCCGCCATTTACCCGGTTGGCCCCAATACGCTGGTCTACAAATTTTCTCTTAATAATGGGAACACAGCTTATCAGGGTAAAGCGGAAATCCCCGGCACATTGCTCAACCAGTTCTCCATGGATGAACATGATGGTTATCTGCGATTGGCCACAACTTCAGGCTTTGACTGGAGTACCCGGCAGGCCACGGAAAATAATGTCTATGTCCTTAGCCCAAATATGAGCATCAGCGGCAAGCTGGAAAAGCTTGCACCCGGTGAACATATCTATGCCGTGCGCTTCATGGGCCAGCGGGGTTATATGGTCACCTATCAGACGACCGACCCCCTGTTTGTACTCGACCTGCAGGACCCGGCTGCTCCTAAGGTGCTGGGCGAGCTGAAAATTCCCGGTTACAGCAATTACCTGCATCCTTACGATGAAAATCATTTGCTGGGGATCGGTAAGGATTCGGTGGAAACCAAAGTTTACAATAGCTATACCGGCCAAACAGATACCGTGGCCTACTATCTGGGCATGAAGCTTTCCTTGTTTGATGTAAGCGATGTCAACAACCCGGTTGAGCTTTTTAAGCAAAACATCGGGGACAGGGGAACGGATTCCGAAGTGCTTTACAATCACAAAGCTTTGCTCTTTGCCCGGGAGAAAAACCTGCTGGCTTTTCCGGTCAGTGTCTGTGAAGTGAAAGAGCAGAGCGTTAAGTATAACGGTATGCCTCCCTATGGAGAGTTAACCTTCCAGGGAGCTTATGTCTACAATTTGGATTTGACAACAGGTTTTACGCTCAAAGGGAAGATCTCGCATCCGGGTTCGGGTGGATTACAGCAACCGATTCAGCGCATCCTCTATATCGGCAGCAATCTATACACGGTATCGGAAAGCATGATAAAAGTGAATGATTTGGCAGGTATGCAGGAAAAGGGTGCCATCTATGTCTCCAAGTAATTAAATAGTAGCAGTAGGCTGTTTATAGATAATAATGTTAAGATGCCAGAAGCAGTAGCAAAGTGGGTTGACAGCAAAGATGTCTTTGAAGTTGAAAGGATCCAGGAGGGAATCCTCAACTCTTATGAATTGGATTTTGCTAAACATGCACCTGCAACAGATTTTCCAAAGTTATCATTAATATGGAAAAGCATCCCTGAACAATTGGCTAAGGAAAATAGTAAATTTGTTTACGGCCATGTCAAGCCCGGAGCGAGAGCCAAGGATTTGGAAGATGCTTTACAGTGGCTCATTAGTGCAGGCATGGCCTATAAGGTTTGTAAAATTGAAAAGCCGTCTATGCCGTTATCGGCATATGCAAATCAAAACTATTTCAAGCTTTACATGTCGGACATAGGACTGTTGAGAAAAATGGCAAGAATGCCGGCAACATCGATCTTTGAAGAGTCAAAACTATATTCTGAGTTTAAGGGAGCTATAACAGAAAATTTTGTTTTAGGTGAGCTTATCAACCTGTCTGGTGATGTCCCGTATTATTGGAAATCAGGTAATACTGCTGAGGTGGACTTTATTGCACAGTTTGGAGAAAAAATTGTTCCCATCGAAGTGAAATCTTCTACTAATGTGAAATCACGCAGCATGGGGGTATACCGTGAAAAATATAATCCGGACATTTCTGTCAGGACATCTATGCTTAATCTAAAAAGGGATAATAGCCTGGTGAATATTCCAAGATATTTGATTTGGTTAATCGAGAAAATCTTGGGCCAAAGCTGTTAATGAGAAACATGTTTTAACGGCTTATTTATCCGGGTTATACAACCAATTTTTACCCTTCCGATAGTACAGCGCAGCGGCATGAGGGTCTATTTACAATTGATAAAACATGGAGTAATCTCAAACAATGACAGCATGGTGTACTGCCGGCAACATGTTTGGAAGCGCTAACGCTTAGGAAGATGGAGGTTAATTAGGAAATTGGAGGTTTAATAGACAAATGCCTAAAACAGATCCGACCATAAGTATCTTTGACTGGGGTAAAACAAAAACCACAATCACTGTGCTGGAACTCCAAAAGTTATTCAAGGAGCCGGATTATGAAGCCTTTTATACCTTGACGTTGAAAATGATTGCTGAAGGAAAGCTCGTTGCCATTACAGCTTCCGGCCAAAATGGGCGTCTGCCTTCACTTTATAATAAATATCGGATAATCAGGCCGCTGAAAGACCACACTGACTGTTTGGAACAAATCCGCTGTTTGGAACCTTCTTTAAATATTGCCGCCTACCTGCAAAAACCCGAGCGATATATCAAGCATCGGGAAGTCCTCGAAGGACTGAGCCGTTATCTTTGGTATCAGGCTTCATTACTCTTACAGCCAATGTCCCGTAAGGAACGTTCGTTTTCGGTCTGGGGAAAAGAGAAGTTGCTCGATGAACTACTGCCGCTGATTCGGGAAGTCCTTAGATTTAATGGTTTGACGGAGCAGTTTTTGAATTATTATGATACACCTGAGCCTTTCTTTGAATACCGGCATGAACGCACTGTGCCGCTTGCCCTGCTGATTCTGGAGAATAAAGATACCTGGTTCACCTTGCGAAAGCTAATGCAGGAGACGGGGAAAAATCATTTAGCCGGCAGGACAATTGACGCTTTGATCTATGGGGAAGGGAATAAAATCACCAAAACAGGCGCATTAGAGAACTACGCCAAAGAAATGTTCGGAGCGGCAACTACAGCAAACGGGATTTTCTACTATTTTGGGGACTTTGATCCGGAAGGAATCCGCCTGTTTTATCGTACCCAAAAGGCTAATCCGAACTTAAGGGTGCGGCCTTTTATCGAACTTTACCATCAGATGCTTCTCCTGGCGATGAATAGGGAACTTCCACTCAGTCCGGATAGCCGTCAGATGGATGTTTCCTGGCAGGATTTTGAGCAACTGCTCGGTTTATCAGCAGCGGAAAGCAAATTGGAATTCTTGCAGCAGGGCCGGTATATTCCACAGGAAATATTGAATTATCAAGTGTTGGCAGAAATGTTAGAATGAGACGTTAAAATCATAAAAATGTGGGTTCATGTTTAGAACGATATATAAACAAGGTATAATTAAGATAAGAGAACAAATGAACAAAAGGGCAAGTCGGTGGATTAGAAATAATGAGTCAAGAATTTGAGTTTTTGGAAGGTTTCGAAAAGAGAATGCGGATCGTGGCGGCGATTGATTCTATTGTCAACCGCGGCAACCGGAAAATGGAATTAGAACGTTTATTTAGTTTCGGCCAGCTGGATAACCTGATTTTTTCTGTGCTGGTATTTATTATGGAACGGACCTTGTCTGAAGATGAAGAGTGTACCATGGGCAGTATCGCTGATTTTGTCCGCCGGATCCTGCCCGCTTATGGTCTGGAATTAACCCCCGAAATCATTCATCAGCTAACGGAATACATCATCAAAGATATTTTGCAAAATGGCGGCGAAGCACGTTTTTATCCGATCATGACTTATGGTCAGGGGATGACGGAAACCAGGATTCGCCTGATTGAAGATAAGCTGCGCGAAGACGACCGGAGCTATCTGATTACCTATCAGTTGACCGATCAGGGATATGATTTACTTTTTCGTACCAAAGAAGTGGAACAGGAAATCAGCTTTACGATTGAAGAGTTAAAACTGCGGGAATTGATTAAACGCAAAAACTACAAAAAAGCGATCGGGCAGAGCAGCAACCTGATCCAAATGGTCAGGCAGAAGAAGAACGAACTGCGGCAGTTGATGGAAAAGATCAGAGGGAACATCTATGATGTCGATATTCGGGAATACGAACGCCTGACCGGTAGTACCTATGCTTTGCTGGAAGAAGAGTATGGCATGATGAATGAGATTCTGGGGATGATCACTCTCTCCGAAGAGCGTTTAAGGGTAGAAGAACAAACCCAGGGCACCCTGGATGAAGCGATGAAAAAGGCCCGCGCTGAAATAATCAAAATTCGCCGCAATATACATACCACCATTAATGAACAGAAAGAACTGATCCTGGATCGTCACCACCTGTCCGCGATCTATAAAGAAACTTTGGAAGATTCTTTTTTCCTGGCCCAAAGTAAAAAGTTTGATTTTGAACAGGAAATCCTGGCAAGACTAGAACAGTGCGATGAGCGGCATATCCCAATGCTTTGGCAGTTGTTCAATCCTTTATTCAAGCCCAACCCTGTGCGCACTTTAAATGTTCTTTCGCTCTATGAAGCCCAGAGCCGTTTGCGGCAGGAAGAGCAGGAAACGGTGAACATTGAGATTGAGGAGCTGGGAGAGGATAAGGAACGCCTTAAGGCAGAGAAAATCAACACAGCCAACATTGAATT
>NZ_JCAIJG010000028.1:0-4302 GCF_059735615.1 Desulfosporosinus sp. Tol-M2 | reverse complement strand
TGCCACCGGCGAACTTGATTTGGATTATTGCCTGAACTGTATCGAATACGATCACCCGGAACTGTTCGGTATAGAAAGCCTGCGCGTTGTCAAACTTAGTGATAAAATACTGGAAGAAGAGATTGTCTTTCGTCAGGGTGAGGAGTATTTTAGCAAAACGATTAGCATCAATGATTTCTTCTTTGAGGTGAAGATAAAATGAGCAACCTGAATATAGCTCTGCGTATTTTCAAAAGGCTATTGGATAAAGGTCAGTTGGATCGGGAGACGGAAAGCGATCTCTTCCTGGAATTCCGTAATCCGGAGGTTCGGCAGGCGCTGACCGAGATGGAAGAAGAGCTGGAATTCCGGATTGTGGAAGCTTCCGGTACACTCTACTTTGTTCCGGCCGGCGACAACAGTCTCTTGGGTTTTACCGGCAAGGATTTCCGGGAATGGGTCGCCTCTGATGCCCGTTTGGCCGATGCTTATCTGCTGAGTTATATAGCGATGTTTATTTTCTTCCTTTTTTACGGTGGTAAGAACCAGAACCCCAAGCAACGGGAATTTTTACGCATCAGTAAATTGCTGGAAGAACTGGACCGGCGTTTTGCCGCTGCTGCTCTGAATGAAGAGCAGACTTTGGCTATTGAAGAGAAATATTCTTTGAACTTTATGAGAATTGCTGAACTATGGGAAAGCAAGCAAGGGTTTGAAGAGAATAGACGCAAGACCAAAGCAGGAACCATTCTCAATACCTGCCGCTTACTGGAGCGGGAAAATCTGATCCGCATTCCGGATAATGAACGGGAGATTCGTCCCACCCGGAAACTGGATGACCTGATGCTGAACTACTATTTGAATGAAAGCCGGGTCGAAGAGATTATCAGCCTGTTTGAAGGAGCTGAAGCAATTGCCGACCATTAACCGCATTCGCATCCTTAATTTTTCCTACAATAATAACACCCGGCATATCCTGGATGAGTCCTTTAACTTCCATGGCGGAGAAAATGTGCTGTTAAATCTGGCCAATGGCGGCGGGAAAAGTGTGTTGGTCCAGCTTTTTCTTCAGCCGGTGGTGCCGGGGATCAAAATTCAGGGGCGGCGGATCAGCGGCTTCTTCCACAGACAAAAACAGCCTACCTTCATCCTGTTGGAGTGGAAACTGGATGAGGGAGGCGGTTATCTGCTGACCGGAATGGCCCTGATTCCCGCCGAAGCTGCCGGCGGCGAAGAAGGGAAGGGGAAAATCAGATACTTTACCTTTACCTGCAAGTATAACGGTGGCAATGCCTTTGATATCGAGCATATTCCGCTTGCCGAGAAGCAGGGCAATTTGCTCCATTTGCTTTCTTTTCGGGAAGCGCGGGACTTAATGCGAGAAAAACAACAGAAAGATCCTTATCTCTTTGCTTATTTCCCTGAAGAAGATGGAGCAGATTACGGCAGACATCTGGCCCAATACGGCATTGTCCAGGGTGAGTGGCGTAATGTGATTGCCAAAATCAACGATAATGAAGGCGGCATTGAGGAAATCTTTCAAAAGTATAAGACTTCCAGTCAGCTTCTGGATGAATGGATTATTAAAAACATTGAGAAATCAATGTATAGGGAAAAAGCCGAACTGCACCGGCTGGAAGAAATGCTGGAGAAATTAGTGCAGGAAGTAACGGAAAATGAAAGCTATATCCTGGAGAAAGCCTTGTTCTCTGAATTTCTGGCTGTTTATGGCAAGCAAAGCGAAGAACTGGCCAATTTTCTCCAGCACCTGGAGGAACAGAAAAACCTGGCGGAAAAGCTGGCTGCCCTGAGTGCTTATCTGACGGCCCAGTTGGAGGCTTTCCAAGACAAGAAAGCAGAAAACGAACTGGCCAAGGATAAAGCCCGACGGGAAGAACAGCGCATTGAGTTAGAGGATCGTTCCCATAGTTACCTTCAAAAGAAGACAAAGTATGAAGCAGCCCTGGAACTGTTAGGTACGGTGGAAAATCGGCTGAAAGATACGGAAGGTTCGTTGGAACAGGCTCAAATGGCGGAAAAGATCCAACAGGCTGCCAGGCTGCTGGGTGAGATCCGGCGTAAGGAAGCTAAGCTTTCCGGGATTGAGGAAAGTTTAGCTGCTGAAAAAGCAAACTACGATAAAGATCAACGGATCGGCGAATTGGAATATTCTTTAAAAAATCTGCTTGAAAAAGAACTGACTTATCTGCGGGAGAAGGAGCTTAGTTGGCAGGCGGAGAAGCAGGCCGGGGAATCAAACCTTCAGCAAGTAGAAGACGATCTGCAGGCTAATGCTCAAAAAAAGAGTTCAGTTGACAGTCAAAAAGGCCAACTAACCGAACGCAAAAACCAAATGGAAAAAGAGGCTGCCAATACGCTGCAGAAACTGGGCCTGAGCCTAAGAAGAAACCTGCTTGGCGAGTTAAACCCGGCGGAAGTGGAGCAGGCCAAGAGCAATTTGGCCAAGGCTTTAGCTGCTTTGGAACAGGAAGAAAACCTGCTGGCAGCCGAACAAGCCGCCAATGCGCAAGAACGGCGGGAATTGGAGACAGACATTCAGCAGTGCCAGGCCCGGCAGGCGGAAGAAATGATGCAGCTCCAGAATATCAAGCGGGATATCCTGGAATATGAACAACTGGAAGCGGAAGCCAAGGAAATACTCACACGCTATGACTTGGAGTCGGCACTGCTTTTTCAGCCGACACGCCTGGCCGCCGCTTTCAAACAAAAAATCCAAGCTTTGGCGGGCAGTGTAGAGCAAGCCGGCCTGCGCTGGCATGACGCTCAGGAAAATCTGCTTTCCCTGAAAAACGGACGTCTGCATGTACCGGCGGAGTTGGTGACGTTATTTTCTGATTTGGATATTTCCTATGATACGGGCGAAACCTATTTACGCGGTCTGCCCGCTGATCTCTGTCAAAAGATGCTGCAGAATAACCCGCTCTTGCCGTATGCCTTCATCCTGTCCCGCAGCGAGATCGCCCGGGTGGCAGAGGCGATGGAGAATCTGACCCGTAAGGAGAACCTGAATCAGAAGGAGAGCTTGAATCAGAAGGAGAACTTGATCCAGCAGGAGAACCTGACCTTGAAACGGGTGATTCCGTTTATTTCCTATGAAGATTTAAATGTCGAAATGGAAAGCAGCGGGCGAATGGTGCAAACCAACCAAGGAATTACCCTGGCGTGTTTTTATGAAGGACGCATTTTTGCCCCTGATTCTCTGGAAAAATTAATCGCCGAACTGGAGCAAAAGAGCAGTCAGGCCCTTGAGCAACGGGAACACTATCGTGAAGAACACCGCAGAACCGTAGCCGACCAGGCAACTTGCGCCCGGTTTGCTTATGCTGCGGATTATCGCTATAACTTGGGCTTAAAGGAAAACGCGGCAGAAGAAAAGTTGGCGGAATTGGATCGGCAAGTTATGGAAGCGGAAATTAAGAGATCCACTTTGTTGATTAGACAGGAAGAGATCAGTGATCTTTTAAAAGAAAATCAGAGCAAGCAGCTGCCGGCCCAGAGTAGAATCGAAAGCTTTCAGGAATTTTTAGAAAAAGAACCGGCTTATCAGCTTTGCCGCAGGGAACTGAGCGGGGTTTTGGACGAAAGCAAAGCGTTAGAGATAAGAAGGATTAAATTGGATGAGCAGCGGAATATTCTTCAGAAAGAACTTTCCACGGTTAGATATGCCTTGCGCGATAATGAGAGGCAACAGTTAGATGTTCAAAGGCAATATGAACTTTACCAAAAGGCACCCCAGACCAAGCTCGTTGAAGGAACCATCGAAGAATTAACGGAAAGGCTGCGGGTTGTAAGAGATACCTATACGGCAGGAATTAGGGAATTAGAAACGCAAAAGCAGGATTTGCAGGGAGACATCAGGCAAAAAGGAACGGAACTGAGTAATTTACACCTTCAAGAAGAGGCGTATGCCACAGTTAGATACGAAGCAGAAAAAGCCGGTCGTCTCCGGGAAGAAATTAGCGGATTGGAAAAGTTAGTCAAAGAACTGCAGGTTGATTTGAGAACCGCCATAGCCAAAGAAGCATCGGCCAAAGCCGTCTTAGATTCAGCCTTGGATGAAGTGAAACGTCTGGGCTATGAGAATCCGCTGCCTCCGGAAGAAATATCGGGAGATTTCTCCGGACGCCGTAAACTGGTCCGCATCCAGCAGAAGGAATTGGATAAAGAGAGCCTGGCACTGCAAACACAGAGCACTCTCTATGAAAAACTAAAAAGCCAGGTCGCACAGACTATGGATTTTCAGGGGATTAAAGCGGCGAAAGGTTTTGTGCCGGAACAGGATCTCGAAGCACAGACCAAAAT
>NZ_JCAIJG010000196.1:0-1061 GCF_059735615.1 Desulfosporosinus sp. Tol-M2 | reverse complement strand
GAAGAGGGTTTTCTTTTAGGCTTGCTTTTAGGGGATGGGACGTTAAAAGAAGAGAGAAATGAACGTCGGATGAAGTTAGCGTCCTTACGCGATTTAGCGGGGGAGTATGGTATTTTTCCAAAGGAGAAAAGGCTTACTGAGGAGCTGGAAAAAACAAGCTCGGACTTTCACCGAGGACTGATCAGGGGTTTGTTTGATACCGATGGAACAGTAGTCGGTTCTCAAGAGAAAGGCGTATCCGTCAGGCTCTGGCAAAAGGATTTCGCGGGGCTTCAGATACTCCAGCGCATGCTGCATCGTTTAGGTATGGCTTCGACAATTTACAGAGACCGCCAATCTTCGGGCTCTAAGTCTTTGCCGGATGGCAAGGGTGGTCAGCGGGACTATGAGGTTCAGCCGGGGCACGAACTCTCCCTATCCCAAGATAATTTGCCGGCTTTTGCTGAGGTTATTGGCTTTAGCAACATGAAGAAAAAGCAAACCCTCAAAAATCTGCTTGAGGGCTATCAGCGTAATATAAATAGAGAGCGCTTTCTGGCCAATGTGACGGAATGTCTCCCGGCAGGGGTTGAGGAAGTTTATGATGCCCAAGTTCCGGGGGTCAATGCCTTTGATGCCAACGGGATCTATGTGCATAATTGTGGCGAGCAGCCGCTTTTGCCCAATGAGGCCTGTAACTTGGGCTCGATTAATCTCAAATTAATGGTGATCGAAAAAGATGGGAAAATGGTGATTAACTGGGAGCGTTTAAGTCAGGTGGTCCGCTTGGCCGTTCGTTTTCTGGACGACGTGATTGATGTGAATCAGTATCCCCTGCCCATCATTGATGAGGTTGTTAAAGGGAACCGTAAAATCGGACTTGGCGTGATGGGCTTTGCCGATATGCTCATTTTGCTGCAAACATCGTACGCCACGGAAGACGCGGTTGAATATGCGGAAAAAGTTATGAAATTTATCCAGACGGAAGCGCGGATTGAGTCCCAACGCCTGGCTGAAGAACGGGGAACCTTCCCGAATTATACGGGCTCAATTTATGACGGGGTCATGAAACTGCGCAACGC
>NZ_JCAIJG010000199.1:0-2695 GCF_059735615.1 Desulfosporosinus sp. Tol-M2 | reverse complement strand
TATCTTAACTTGCCTATTTATAATAAAGATAAATTAGTTGGTTATGTTTTAGTTTATACTAAAAATACTAATTTTGTTTCAGAGTCTTTTCATGAATTAAGTCAGATTATTATTTTAGGTTTAAGCTTATCTGTTATAATTATATTTTTTCTCAGGAAACATATTAAGCAGCTTGAATTATATTTAGATAAGTTTTCCAAGATTATCTTTAATAATGAAGTAGGGCATGAGCATGAGCACGAACAAAAACAGATTTTGAATAAATTACCTGAACTAAAACCTGTTTTAATAAAAATTGCGGGTTATACAGATGATTTAAGACAAATCAACTTACAATTGGAATCAGCGAAACATAGAACAATTGAAATCATGGAAGGTATTTCCGATGGTTTTTTTGCATTAAATCGATGTTGGGAGTTTACATTTGCTAACAATGAAACACAAAAACTTATTAGTGCGGACAGGATTGAACTATTAGGAAAACGTATTTGGGAGGTATTCCCTCAGGCTATAGGCTCATTAACTTATGACAAACTGCAAGCAGCGATGTTTCAAGACGAAGCTGTTCATTGGGAAGCTGAAGGATTTATGATGACGGATCAGTCCTATGAATATCATGCTTATCCATTTAATGAAGGGCTGACAGTTTTTTTTAGGGATATTACGGAGTTAAAACGACAACATTATGAGTATGCCCGGTTGGAAAGACTTAACCTTATCGGTCAGCTAGCAGCCGGACTAAGTCACGAGATAAGAAATCCACTTACGACAGTCAAAGGATTCTTACAAATTTTTGGGACAAGACCTGGATACGTGCAAGATAAAGAATATTTGGATTTGATGGTTTCTGAGATTGATAGGGCTAACGCGATTATTACTGATTTTTTGTCTTTAGCTAAAGCAAACTCGGATAATATTAAAAGACAAAATATAAATGAAGTTATCGATAATATATTTCCTTTGCTTCAGGCAGATGCCTTTAATAATAATAAAGAAGTTGTTTTAGATTTATTTCTAGTACCGGAAATAATGATGAATGAAAACGAAATTATACAACTTATTTTAAATCTGGTACGTAATGGTCTGGAGGTTACCCCTGAACATGGAAGGGTAATGATTAGCACCTATCTTAAAAGAGATAAGGTTACGTTAGCTATCAAAGATCAAGGGACAGGAATACCTCGAGAAATACAAGATAAAATAGGCACTCCCTTTTTTACGACGAAAGACACTGGAACAGGCCTCGGTCTGGCCATTTCAATGGAAATCGCCCAAAGACATAAAGCGAGTTTTAAGTTTGAATCAGATAAAACGGGGACAACTTTTTATATTATTTTTCCGACGGATTATAGCACTAGCCCGGCAGATGATGTTACGGACGTTCTTTTATATCCTTAGATTGACCGATGGTATTTGAATGTGATTGGTGGGCAGACTAATCCTTGAGGTGAAATTGTTATGTGGAAGGATCTAATCAAACCAACGATATTCGCATACATTATAGCGTGTGCAATCCCAGGCGGAATCGCAGGGGTATATTATTTGCATAGTACTTATTTTTAGATCACCTTGGTACATGTGTCTAGATTGTTCGGACATACTAATCCCATAGCATTTGAGGAGGGATATATATTGTCTGGACTCGAAGAGCTAATAGAGCAAATCGAAGAATTACGTTTAAACCTGATCAAGATAAAAGAGGGTAAATCTTTTACAGATCCGGAAGTCCTGGCTGCAAGCCAAGAGTTGGATGTTGTTTTACATAGGTACCAAGTAATGCTGATGAAAAAAAGCGAATAAGGATTAGATATGGAGTTTCATTTTCTAAGAACATTGATTCATATCCCCCTCCTCGGGAGGGGGATTTATTATTTAAAAAGTAAAGCCTTAGTTATCGGTTGAACTAAGGCCCTTTGTAACCTTGTCCAATCGTTTTGAATACAATGAAGAAGGAATGATTAGCGAAAAGTTGTCTGGCTCCTGATCATGGTGGTTATGACCTAGGTGCAGTGGGTAATGGCTCACCGGAGCTTTTTAGCCATGTGACAATAAAGGGCATGCTCGCATAACTTAATTGTTAGGAAAGGCTACTCGAATATTGTGTATCCTATCTCCGACGTCGATGTACCTGAAAGGATTGCAAAATTATGAATGTAAAAGAGTTTGGGTTTAGTACTTTAACTGCCTCGGTGGGAACTATCCTTTGCTCCTGTTTGGGAGGGTGGGACGCTGCCCTGAAAGTACTGGTTGTTCTCATGGTTATCGATTACTTGACAGGGTTCCTCGGTGCAATAAAAAACAAACAAGTGAACAGTGAGATAATGTTCTGGGGAGGAATCCGAAAGGGTCTTATTCTTGCTGTTGTAGTTGTAGCGGTCCTGCTCGACGGAATGGTTGATAACCAAGAGCCGATTCTTCGAACATTAGCTATTTACTTTTATGTAGCAAGAGAAGGGATATCGGTGACGGAGAACTTAGGAATCCTCGGGGTGCCCTTACCACCTAGTATCAGTCGAGTACTTGCGCAACTTCAAAAAAAAGATAATGGTGATGTTAAATGAGTTTCCTCCGCCTCTCCTCCTAGTGAGGGGAGTTTTTTATAAATAATAATGTTACTATCCAATTTGAATGAACATAATAAAGGACTTTGCGATATTGTTCAATGATATAGGATGGTTACAGGTCAGAGGTCAGA
>NZ_JCAIJG010000027.1:0-3046 GCF_059735615.1 Desulfosporosinus sp. Tol-M2 | reverse complement strand
CTATTTTTACGAGTTTAATGATTGTACCAAATTTGACAATTCCACAAGAACAATTGTCTCTATCTCATGTGTTTACCCTATGGTAAAGGAACTCCGAAAAAAGTAGTGAACGTGGTATATCAGTGTATGAAATACTGCGCACAATGGAATGCACCCAACTCCTGTGAAACTAAGCTGCGCATGATCAACGATTCTCAGCGGCTTTTTTTGGAACAGGAACCTAGCTTTAATCAGTTGTTTGAGTTGAGCAGACCGTTGGGCTATGAACGTCATTATGGGGTGCAAAATCTACTTAATCTTCAAGGGAAAGAATTCCAGAGAGTGCGGGGTCGGGTCAACAAATTTAAGAAAGATTATCCTCAGGCCAGAGTGAGAAATTATTTACCCAGCGACTATAATGATTTGATGCTTCTTAACGATGAATGGGAAAAACCAGCAGGACAAAAATATAAACTCATTTTTGACACTGTTTACTATCCAGAAATTCTCAAGTATCATGACCAACTGCAGCAGCTTGTACTACTTGTTGAAATAAACAACAGGATAGTAGGTATGATTAGTGGCGGAGTACTGCCAAACGGGCAGTCATGGGCTTGTCTGCGCAAGGCCTTTACCGAATTTGATGGTTTGTCAGAATTTCTCGTCATAGAATTAGTTCGTGCCATCCACAGCATCAATCCATCAGTAGAAACAATGAATGATGGGGGCGATCTAACTAAGGGGTTAAAGGCTTTCAAAGAAAAATTCCGACCTGTTCTCAGTCTCAGAAGATATAGAGTGCTTCTAAAATAGAACCGTAATTTTAAAATCTACCTTATATCTTATGATAACGCCCAAATGGAATCCTTTTTTGCGTCGTGAAGGAACTCATTTTATTCAAACTTTTTTACATCATTACAACCCGCCGTCAGGACTTCATGCCCCTACTCCTGTAGCGTTGTAAAAATGTTTGAACAAAAACTAGATAATTAATGTCCTTTTTAGAGTTTGTTACAAAAAAACCAGAAACATTAAACTGGCGAACAGACGTACTGTAATTTTGACGTTTTAGTAGCTCTAGAAACCCCTCACTAAATATGTCTTAGCTTAGAAATGGAGAGGTTGACAAAGGCTCCTTAATAAAGGGTATAAACATCCCTTAGTTTGGTTCCATATTGCGAGACTGGGAGATAATTCCTATTTAACTTTATACGTCTAGGCTACTCGAAGAAGTACGGTCTTACGGTCGTAAATTGCCTGTTCTGCAAGTCGTCGCAATTCTTGATGTCGTTCTTTCGGAACGAAGCGTTCTCTGGCATGGTGTATCATGCCAAGGATTAATCGGCTTAAATCGGTTAGTCTAAGGAATGTCTCTACCCGTTTTTGTCCACGTATAGTCAGCTTCTTATGATGTAATACGCTATCAAGCAAATTGGATTCTAATGCGAAATTTAGCTCAACTTGCTTTCTGAAAGTAATGCAGGCAGCTGCTAAGTTCGACCCCTGAGCTATTGGACCGAAAAATTGGGGGCTTTTCTCAAAGGAAAATTCAAAGCGTCTGTCACAAGTCCCACAACGTAAACAGGAGTTACAATTGGTTGCATCTCCCACATACTCTACAGTCATTGTTTCGGTGTCAAATCCATCATACACCGCTAAGTGTCCTTCTGGACACTGTATCCGTCCTAATCCATCGCAGACTTCTGGGCGGATCATATCCTTTTTTACTTCGGTATATACCACTGTTTGATAGTTCTTAAGTGCATCAATTTTATCTTGACCACCAATATAAGCCATGTCAGCTACCATATTGGGCAGCTGGATATCCAATTCTTTCATTCGTTCGAGACAAGGTAGCAGCATATTGCTATCCGATGTTTTGGCATGAACCACTACGGAACCTAATGGCATAGGTCCTTGCGAACTACCGCAAATGATCGTATTTTTTCGATACCCAATAAAATACTTGTTTTGATTGACTTTGATCCGTTGCCGGCCTACTTTAGCATCGTTGTCAGAAAAACGGGGCGGACAGGTACATTTATCGGGAGTCTTGCAGGTACACTCTTTTTTAAATCCTCCGACTGCTGCGAAGATAGGACGTGAATCTAACGCTGAAATCATAAGGTTCAGGAAACCTTCCATTTTGGCTGCTTGATTTAAATATGGCTTGGAAAGTTCATTGATCGTATCGTCACTCACACTCAAAAGTCTGCGAAAGCGACTTAGGGCCGCGTGACTCGGTACTTTTGTGCCTGTGATACCAAGGAAATTACGATAGTCCTGATGCTTGGCTTTTGATAACTCTGCACACATTTGACGAAATGAGATAAATTCCGGTCGCGTGAAGTATAGAATATGCATGCGAAACAAAGTAACTGCGTCCCAAGGTTTACGCCCGCGTGGATCAATAATGTCGCGAGGAAATAGGTTCCTGATTTGATCGTCTTTTATAAAAGTTAAATAATCAATGAGATCAGCATCATAACCAAGTGTGCTATAATAGAGGGGTGAGAACATGTCCATTTGAATATGCAAGGTTTACACCTCTTCCTGTGTGATAATTTTGGTTTAGCACCTTTATTTTACCACACCACGGATAGGGGTGTAATTATTTCCTAAGAGAACCTACGTTTGGTACCTCATTAGTTTTTTGTAACAGACTCTTATAAACATGTTCAAACTTTTTTATACAGTCACAAAAAGTGTAGCGTTGTAAAAATGTTTGAACAAAAACTAGATAATTAATGCCCTTTTTAGGTAAGGAAATAATATTTTGTTTATAAAAGTTTGAACAGAATGATATGTATTCCCATATCGTATCCCTCAGTTTGTATAAATAGTTTGAACAAAACTTATCTCATTTAATAGATTAGTTCTACAATCATTAGTTTAGAAACTGGTTAGTTGTTCATGGTAAGGTGTATCGATTGTCCTTGCATATAACTATATTACATAATAACAGCGAATCATGACGAAAAAGTGAATCCTGGACAAAAAATAGCCCTACACTGCTTCAATAATGTAGGGAGAGAGTAGTTGCAGGCATTTGCCCACGGAATTAACC
>NZ_JCAIJG010000031.1:0-1974 GCF_059735615.1 Desulfosporosinus sp. Tol-M2 | reverse complement strand
TACCTCCAAGCGGGATAAAAACTATAGTCCTGTTAATAAGGGGGCTTTATGTGTAAAAGGCCGTTTCGGATGGGATTTCATTCATTCCGCTGATAGATTGACAACCCCTTTAATCAAGGAAAATGGTGAATTCCGCGCCGCCTCCTGGGATGAAGCCCTGAATTTTGCGGCTAATAAACTAAAAGGAATTAAGGAGCAATATGGACCTGATTCCATAGCTCTCTTCAGTTCTGCCCGGGTCACCAATGAAGAGAACTATCTGGCACAGAAGCTAACGCGAGCAGCTATTGGCACCAACAATGTTGATCATTGTGCCCGTCTTTGCCATGCCTCCAGTGTTGCTGGAATAGGTGCCGCATTTGGTAGTGGCGCTATGACAAACTCAATTAATGAACTGGAAAAAGAAGCTCGAGCCATATTTATCATTGGAACCAACACCACAGATAATCATCCGGTTATCGGTTACAAAATTAAGAAAAATGTCCGTGAAACCGGAGCTAAACTCATAGTGGCTGACCCTCGCAGAATTGATTTGGCTAAGATGGCTGATGTCCATATGAGATTCCGTCCAGGCACTGATGTGGCTCTAATTAATGGAATGATGAATGTGATAATCTCTGAAGGCTTGATGGATAAGGAATTCATAGAAAAAAGAACCGAAGCTTATGAGCAAATGGCCGAGGTAGTAATGAAATATAGTCCCGAAGTGGTTGCGGAAATAACCGGGGTACCGGCGGAAGATATTAAAAAAGCAGCTCGTATCTATGCTGAATCCGAGGCTGCTGCCATTTGTTATTCCATGGGCATAACCCAGCATAGCACCGGGACGGATAATGTTAAATCAGTATGTAATCTGGCTATGCTAACCGGAAATGTTGGCAGACCCGGAACAGGAGTGAGCGCACTACGTGGGCAAAATAATGTGCAGGGAGCCTGTGATATGGGTGCGCTGCCGGTATGTTATCCTGCTTATCAACCATTAGGTGTCGATGCTAACCGGGAAAAATTCGAGCAGGCCTGGGGAGTAAAACTATCTTCCAACAACGGACTTACGATTACTGCCGCTATCAACAAGGCTCATCAGGGAGAATTAAAAGCACTGTATATAATGGGCGAAAATCCGATGATAAGTGATCCTGACCTGCATCATGTAGACGAGGCCTTGGACAAACTGGAATGTTTGATTGTGCAGGATATATTTTTGACTGAAACCGCACAGAAAGCTGATGTTGTTTTACCTGGAGTCTGCTTTGCTGAAAAAGATGGAACATTTACCAGTACCGAAAGAAGAGTACAAATGGTACGAAAAGCAGTTGACCCACCCGGGGAAGCCCGTCAGGACTGGAAAATTCTAAGTGAAATGTCAACTCGCCTGGGTTATTCTATGGACTATGCCACGGCGGAAGAGATATTTGAAGAGATGCGCACAGTTACCCCTTCATATGCAGGTATGAGTTATGCCCGATTAGAGGGACAGGGTTTGCACTGGCCATGTCCTAATGAGGAACACCCTGGTACTCCCATATTACACAGGGGAATATTTACCCGGGGTCTGGGTCTGTTCCACGCGGTAGAGTTCAAGGAACCCTTTGAACTTCCCGATGATCAATATCCCTTAATATTAAGTACTGGCCGGAGCCTGTTCCACTATCATACAGGTACCATGACCAGAAGGGCTCAGGCCCTGGATGCACATCAACCTTCCAATGAGGTGCAGGTAAACTCCGCTACGGCTGCCAGGCTAAATATTTATAATGGGGAAATGGTGAAATTGATTACCCGCCGGGGTAGTATTGAATTGAAAGCCAAAGCTACCGATATCCTGGCTGAAAATGTGGTGTTTACCTTTTTCCACTTCAGTGAAGCTGCTGCCAACATATTAACCAATGGCGAAGCGCTGGATCCTGTTTGCGGAATTCCAGAATTCAAAGTATGTGCAGCTCGCCTGGAAAAATTATAGTGGCGGTATAAACA
>NZ_JCAIJG010000123.1:36657-131760 GCF_059735615.1 Desulfosporosinus sp. Tol-M2 | reverse complement strand
GCCTTTCTCATATTAATTTCTGGATAAATATGTGGAAATTCTTCCACCATTATATTATAATTAAATCGAACATCAGTTTGCTTGAGGTGAAGCAGTGGCTAAATCTAAGAAGATTAGAGATCTAGTATATGGCTTTATTAGCCTTGATGAACAAGAATGTGCAATTATTGACCATCCAGTATTTCAAAGGCTTAGACGTATTAAACAATTGTCTTTGACAGATATGGTATACCCCGGGGCCAATCACACCAGATTTGAGCATTCAATCGGTGTAATGCAAATGGCTACGGATATGTTTGATAGTATTGTTGACAAGAAGAAGGAGCTTTTGGAGAGGGAACTCTCATTGAATGAAAATGGCATTAGAATTTACCGTAAGATAGTCAGAATTGCAGCCTTATTACACGACATTGGACATGCGCCTTTTTCCCACTCCGGAGAAGATCTTATGCCATTGTTGCCAAGTACGCATGGTAAGTATGTTGAAGGTCAACAGAAAAGATACGAACATGAGGAATATAGCATAAGAATCATTAAGCAAGTGTTCAAAGAAATTATCGAAAATCACCCTGCCAATGATAATTATCGGATCAGAGTGGAGGATGTTACAGCTCTTCTAGGCGATACAACAGTCAAACCGAAGGCAAATTCCTTGCTCTGGAAAGAGTTGATATCCGGTCAGGTCGATGCGGATAGAGCGGATTATCTTCTTAGGGATTCAATGCATCTTGGAGTAAGTTATGGTATATATGATAGAAATCGACTTGTGAGTTGTATGACGATTAGTAAGACGGAAACTGATGCTCCCGTTTTAGCGATAGATGAAAAAGGTTGGTACATAGCTGAGAGTTTAGTGCTTGCGCGTTATCAGATGTTTTCGCAAGTATACTTTCATAAGGTGCGCAGGATTTACGATTATCATATTTATTGCGCTACTAAAGAGATTTTACGGAAAATGGATGTAAAGGACGCGTGCTATCCTCCGCCCGACCAAATTCAAGACTATATTGAGTTTGACGATTGGAAGATTTATTCAGCTCTAAAAGAAGGATCGGGAGGGAGGCATGGAGAAATAATCCTTAATCGAACTCATTATAAGTGTATAGAACAAACACAGATTATTCCAACTGAAACAGAAATTAAAAAAATGCAGGAACTGAAGCAGAATTATGTGGGGAAGAATTATTACTTGGATGATAAAGCGTCCACGTCGTGGTATAAACTAGATAAAGATATTTTTATAAGTGTGAATGATCATCAAATTCAACCTTTAAGTGAAAAATCAAGTATAGTAAAGGCCATGATTGAAAAACCAAGACTTCAACGATTTTATGTAGAGCATCCAAAAATGAAAGCGAGCGATTGTAATGGTTGATTTAAGCAAACGTATGGGGATTATTTCTTCCATTGTAAAGCTAAGGCCTGGACTTGGGAAAACAGCGATGATGAAGTATATCTTTTTGCTGCAAAAAGTATATAAGGTTCCTTTAGGCTATGATTTTGAGATATATACCTATGGCCCTTACGCCTCTGAGGTGATGGTAGATATTGATTATGCAAACCATCAGGACATCATTAGTATAGAAAGGATTATTTATCCTACCGGTCATAGTGGGTATCATTTGTCACCTTCATCAAATATTGAAATGACAGTGGATAAAGAAAAGGAATTCGTTTCCAAGTATGAAGAAAGCGTTCAAGAGGTCATAACCCTTTTTGGTGATAAGACGGCTAAGGCGTTGGAACTTGCGACAACAATAATTTACTTATACGGAACATATACTGCGAACCATTGGAGTTGCACATTAGAGACGATTTCTATTAATTTATGCGAAATAAAGCCGCATTTTGATATAGAAACTATACGGAATGAATATCAACATTTAGATGGATTAGGTCTTCTTGAAAGAGCTGTTTAGGACTCAAACACAATTACCCAGCCATATAGCCATCCCACTAACCGTTTCAGAACGGCGAATAAAGGAGAGAAATTATTTTGCGCAGTGATATAGTTAAAAAGGGTTCCACAAAAGCAGCTCATCGCTCCCTCTTTTATGCCATGGGCTTTACCCCTGAAGATCTGGAGAAACCCCTTATCGGAATTGTTAACTCTTTCAATGAGATCATCCCCGGCCACGGGCACCTCAAGGATTTGGCCCAGGCGGCAAAATTAGGGGTATCGGCCGCGGGGGGAACTCCGATCGAAGTGCCGGCCATCGGGATTTGCGATGGTATTGCCATGGGCCATCTAGGTATGAAATTTTCTCTGCCCAGTCGTGAACTTATCGCCGATTCAATAGAAGCCGTCGCCCAAGCACATGCCTTGGACGGACTGGTCTTAATTACTAACTGTGATAAAATTATTCCCGGCATGCTTATGGCAGCCGCACGCCTCAACATACCTAGTATAATTGTCAGCGGCGGACCCATGTTAGCCGGTTGCTATCAGGGAAAAAGCATTAGTGTCAGCCAGATGTTTGAAGCAGCCGGCCAATTTGAATCCGGGAAGATTAATTCGGTGGAACTCGCCGCGATGGAGCAATCCGCCTGCCCCGGCTACGGTTCCTGTGCCGGTCTGTTTACGGCGAATTCGATGAATTGCTTAACTGAGGCCCTTGGCATGGCGCTCCCCGGTAACGGGACCATTCCCGCTGCGAACTCCGGGGCCCGAAAAATGCTGGCTAAACGGTCTGGCTTAATACTTGTTGATCTAGTGAAAAAAGATCTCAAACCTCGGGACATCTTGACCCAACAGGCCTTTGAAAACGCCATCGCCCTGGATATGGGTATTGGGGGATCCTCCAACACAGTTTTACATCTCACGGCGATTGCAAATGAAGCCGGTATCGAGCTTCCTCTCTCCCTCTTTGATGCCATCAGTGCCAAGACCCCTTATTTAACCAAGCTCAGCCCCTCAGGTACTCACCACCTGCAAGACCTTAATGAAGCGGGCGGGATTAGTGCCGTAATGTATGAACTGAACAAAGCCGGGGTCCTGCATACTGCTGCTCTGACTGTTGCCGGACCACTTAATGATCGTTTGGAAAATGCTCAGACGACTTGCCCGGATGTCATCCATTCAGTTGATAACCCCTACCGCAAAACAGGGGGCATCGCGATACTTTCCGGGAACCTGGCAGCGGATCAGGCCATAGTTAAAGAAAGTGCCGTTGAAAACGATATGCTTGTGTTTGAAGGTCCCGCCCATGTTTTTAACTCTGAGGATGAAGTGCTGGAAGCCCTCTTAGATAAAGAAGTGCATGACGGGGAAGTCGTTGTGATCCGCTATGAAGGACCGAAGGGCGGTCCCGGTATGAAAGAAATGCTCAATCCTACCGCCATCATTACCGGCATGGGATTGCGGGTGGCTCTGCTCACCGACGGTCGTTTCAGCGGCGCCACGCGCGGCGCGTGTATCGGCCATATCTGTCCGGAAGCCATGGATGGAGGAACCATTGCCCTCGTGGAAAATGGCGACCGCATTGCCATCGATATTCCCGAACGTTCCCTGCAGCTGCTTGTCTCGGAAGAAGAATTGACTAAGCGTCGCCAGGCTTGGGTAAGACCCGAACCCAGGTTCAAATCCGGTTATCTGGCACGGTATGCCAAGTTGGTTAGTTCCGCAAACAAAGGTGCAGTTTTAGTCTAAGGTCAAGGGATGCATAAACCAATTAATATTGTAATTCCCAATAAAATGGGGTTGCTGCAAACTGGAAAACAAGTTTACGGCAACCCCTTTTTCTTCCTTGGCACGGTTATCAATTATTTTTACTAATGTTTTCATTTTACTATGTTTTCGCCTGATGTTGAGCACGATGCTCATTTCAATTGCAAACTAAAACTTCCGAACCCCGATAAACTCAGCTAACTCTTCCAAAGCTTTCCGTGCTGGGACCTGGGGAAGAGCCCGCAGATGTTTTTTGGCTTTCAAAACATATAAATCGACCAAATGCATCGACTCATCGATCGCCCCGGTACTGATGATCAGTTCAATCGTTTCCCCCACTTCTTCATCCGTTTTGTCTATTTTTCCCAGCAAGGCCTTTAAGTGGGAAGGGTTCGGGGACGATTTCAAGGCCAGAATCATGGGTAATGTCATAATGCCCTGGTGCAAATCTCCCCCAATTGGTTTCCCAAATTCGGAGGGCTTGGCCGTTAAATCCAAAACATCATCGACAATTTGAAAAGCCATTCCCAGCGAATGTCCATAAGCACCCAGTGCCCAAACTTGACGACTGGGAGCTCCCGAAACCAAAGCACCCAGTCTGCAACAGGCGGAGATTAATAAGGCCGTTTTACGTTTTATACGGTAATAGTACTGTTTTAAGTTTTGCTCGACGTCAAAGGAACAATTAATCTGCTGAATCTCCCCTTGGCACATTTCAACACTGACCTCTGCTAATATACGTGCGACCTCTGGATGATCAATCTTCGAAATGAGCATCAATGATTTAGCTAACAAGTAGTCTCCCGTTTGTACGGATACTATATTACCCCAGTTTGCTTTAACCGTCGGGCTCCCTCTTCTGATCATCGATGCATCAACGACATCATCATGAACCAACGTGGCCATATGAATAAGTTCTAAGGCCATGGCCACCGGCATTAACTTTTCCAGGGAATATCCATAGAATTTTCCGGCTAAGAGCGTAAAAGCCGGGCGTAACCGTTTTCCCCCGGCAGCTAATAAGTGAACAGCCGAATCCTGGAGAATCGGATAATCCGTCTCCACAAATTTGGTCAGTTCTTTTTCAACCCGCTGCAAATCTGCATTTATTTGATTAAAGAGCCAGAGTTGTTTCAAAACCGGTTCACCTGCTCGCACCCTTTTCTTCATAAGATACCATATCTATTGGTAGTTCGGCTAGAGGATCTTCCGACTTCGTCTTGGACGGTTCCTCCGAGGCTGGGTTTTCATCCTCATGCGTTAACAATTCATCATCGGTCTTATGATCGTCCGTCCTACTTTGCTCATTTTGTGTCAAGGTAACATGAGAGGACGTCGTCTGCTCAAATGCTTTGTTGATCATATTAACCGGGTTATCCAGATTTGATTTTTGGAATTCTTTGGCCATATCATTGGTTGCCTTTCGAATTTGGAAAACCACTTTCCCAATTGTTCGAGCGATATCCGGCAAATCTTCAGGCCCAAACAAAATAAGCACAATAACCATAATCAAGAGGATTTCGCTCATACCCATGTCTTTACCCCCCTTATTTTGTCGCCAGGTCTTTTTTTCTTCTGCGCGCCACGAGATAACCCAGCCAGATGCTGATTTCGTAGAGGAGATATATCGGTCCCGCCATGAGAAGTTGTGTCACCAGATCCGGTGTTGGGGAAACAACAACCGCCAGGATGACGCTTAGGAGTATTGCCCAACGTCTTTTTTTAGCTAACGTCTGGGGAGATAAGACACCTATGCGGATTAATATCAATAAGACTATCGGTAATTGAAATACAAGTCCAAAAGTCAAGAGAAAAGTTAAGAGAAAGCTAAGATAGGATGTTTTGGTCACAAAGGGCGTTGCCTGAGCAACCCCGCCACCGGCATAAAGCAAGAATTTAATCCCTAAAGGCATCACTCCGTAGAAACCCAGGGCGGCGCCGCTAAGGAAGAGGAGTACCGAACAGGGAACAATAATATGTATATATTTCTTTTCGTTTTGCTTTAGAGCCGGCAGCACAAAACTCCAAATTTGCCACATAAGGACTGGGAGCGCCAGAGTAATTCCAATGAACATGGAAACTTTTATCTTCACCAGCATTGGTTCCATGGGCGTTGTCGTAATGAACCTGATATCCTCCAATAAAGTTACAGGCCTTGCTAAATAAGCGAATACTTGATTACTGAAGAACCACCCGATTATGGAGCCCAGTATTATGGCATACGCAGAGATTATTAATACTTTGCGCAGGGCAACTATATGTTCCAGTAACGGCAAATTGTCATCCTTGCGTGGTCGCTTGCGCATCAACCTACACTCCCTTCCCGTACACCTTTAGCAACTCGTAGTGCGTATTGCGTTGAACAGCCTGATAACCCGCACCTTCAATGCAACGAATAATCTCCTGTAACGGGACACGCGTTTGTACGCCGGCGGCACGAACGACATTTTCTTCCAGCATGGTACTCCCAAAATCATTCGCCCCAAAACGTAAAGCCACCTGCGCCATCTTGGCTCCTTGGGTAACCCAAGACGCTTGGATATTGGGGACGTTATCGAGCATTAAGCGGGCGACCGAGAGTGTCCTCAGGTACTCGACCCCCGTACTTCCTTCTCCGCCAAGCAATGTGTTGGCAGGCGCAAAACTCCAAGGAATAAAGGCCGTAAATCCATCCGTTTGATCCTGAGCCTCTCGAACACGTACCATATGTAAAATTCGTTCCTCCAACGTCTCGACATGCCCAAACATCATGGTTGCGGTCGTCTTCATGCCCAACTTGTGTGCTGCAGTCATCACGTCCATCCATTGTTGCCAGCTTATTTTGTTAGGGCTGATTAGATGACGAACCCGGTCATCCAGGATTTCTGCCCCACCCCCAGGAATTGAATCCAAGCCTGCATTTTTAAGACGCAAGATGACTTCCTGAACAGACAACTTGGATTTATTTGCAAGGTCCCATATTTCCGGAGGACTGAACGAGTGAATATGAATGGAGTAATGAGCTTTAATATCATGCAAAAGATTTTCGAAGTACTCCAGATCCAAGTCCGGATGCAATCCCCCTTGAATTAAAAGCTGAGTCCCCCCAACGTTAATTGTTTCTTCAATCTTAACATGTAATTCGTCCTGTGACAAAATATAACCGTTTGTGTCTCCAGGTTTACAATAAAAGGCGCAAAACTTGCATTGACAAGAACACACATTTGTGTAATTTATATTCCGGTCAATAACAAATGTCACCCTTTTTTGCGGATGCATCTGCCCCCGGACGAGATCCGCCCCTTGACCCAGAGAAAGAAGATCTGCATCTTGAAATAGTTTGATCCCATCCGCGATGGATAGCCGTTCACCCTCCAGACGTTTCTCTATGATTCTCAAGGTCTCCGTTTGCATGCAGATCCCCCTAACCCGTCCCGTTCCACCGCATCCCGACCTGCTTTTTGAATCATGTGGATCATGGCTCGTTTAGTCATACCTTGACTAAGATCCACCCCTCCTGAGTGACTAATTCGTTCCTCAACTATGTTACCCTCTAAACAATCAACCCCAAAGGCCAGAGAAACCTGGGCCAATTTGAGACCCAGCATGATCCAAGAGGCTTTAATATGATCGAAATTATCAAGTAAGATCCTGGAAATCGCCAGCACTTTCAAGTCATCAATACCCGTTGTAGTTCCATTACCCATCGTTCCTGCTAATACTGTATCTTTAGGATAACAGGAAAGCGCTATGAAGGACCGAACCTCCCCTTTTTGGTCCTGCAGTACTCGCAACTGCAATAAATGGTCAATCTGCTCCTCCGCAGACTCCATGTTTCCGTAAAACATCGTTGCATCGTGGACATTGGTATAATTTAAATGTTGCTTGATAATAAAAAAAGTTTGATTTCCGTTTTTTCTTTCGCGCACGATATTAGCCATATACCCAAGCGCCAGGATATCTTGACTGTTCATCAAGCGCACACCGTCGTCACGGTCTAATCGTTCGCCCTTTTCGACTTTTTCTATCAAGTCAAAGAGTTCACTTGGCGCAAACAGTGAGGACAAAGCATACCCACCTTTCCTTTATCGCAATAAGGTTAAATCCAGAATTGAAAATACAAAAAGTAAGAGACTTAAGTAGCCATTAAGGTCGAAAAAAGCAACTCCGATCTTCGAAAAGTCGTCCGCCGAGACAAGGCGATGCTGCCAATAGAGTAACACGCCGGCAATCGCGACACCTACGTAGTACAACCAACTCATAGACATTACCACTCCGACGGCTATAAAAAAGAAGGCCGCAATAATATGCAATCCCGATGAAATCTCTAAACCTCTCTGCAAACCAAAAACTGCAGGAATTGAGCTAAGCCCCTCCCGGCGATCAAACTCCACATCCTGACAGGCATAGACAACATCAAAGCCCGCGACCCAAGTCATGACCCCTAACCCTAAAAGAACGGGCGCCAGATCCCAATGACCGGTTACCCCAATCCAGGCTCCCACCGGAGCCAAACCCAGTGCAATTCCCAATACGATATGGCAAGCCCAGGTAAACCTTTTTGTATAGGAGTATAAGACAAGAATAAAAACAGCAATCGGCATTAACTTCAAAGCCAAAATATTGAGTTGGTACGCCGAAAAGCCAAGGAGCAGGAAAGAGAACAAAGTATATAAGTAGACTTCATTCACTCTTAACACCCCTGTCGGCAGTGCTCTTTGCGCCGTTCGGGGGTTACGTGCATCAATATGCCGGTCAATCAAACGGTTCAAGGACATCGCTGCCGTCCGGGCCCCTATCATAGCCAGCGTAATCCAGAAAAGTTTGAGACCAGGCGGAACACCATTTGCAGCTAAAAAGGCGCCTAGATACGCAAAAGGAAGGGCAAAAAGGGTATGTTCAAATTTAATCATTTGGAAAAAGACTTTAAGTTTTTGCATACTCCGCTCCGTTCGTTACGATCATGCCTCTTGGGGACTGTAATCTCCGTTCAGCTGCTTCGCCATGAAAAGATACACTTCGCGGAGGGGGTGTAACTGAAGCTGCGACTCAGACGAAATCTCATTCAAGATAGCATTCGCCCGCTGAAGGATCGATTGAACCTCGATATTCTCCAAACGTTCTTTCCATGCTCCCCATGCTAATCCTAATTCCCAGCCAAAAGCTTCAATTTTATGCTGTAAAGGAACTGAAACCCCTGCGAGTTCCGCACTTAGACGGGCTGCCAATGCTGTTAATGACGCGCTCTCCCTTCCAATTATTTTAAGCGACTCCGCCAACCCAAGTTTTTTGTCACGGGAAAGCCAGCGGGAAATTCCCCCCTCACTCATCGTTCCCATGACTTGAGCAAGTGGGTCTAGAAATGGAAGCAGCTTCTCACTGCAGAGCTCCAGAAAAAACTTTCCATATAGTAAATCCCCAACCAGTACCGGAAATTGTCGCAGTTCTTCCGCGATATCACTATCCTCTTTCATTAATTTATGGACTTTATTGGCCATAAATAAAAATTGAATAATTCCCGCCAATGCTTCTGATTTTCGTCCATGTTCTTTAAAAGCTCGGCTTACAGCTAAGACAATCGCCGGATTTACTGTTCGATCAAGTTCATCCATATTCAGCTGAACCAATTCCTCAAAACTCTCTGGCTTCATGTTTATTTCTTGGCGCAAACGCATTTGAACATTGTTTAGTTTCTCCAGAAAGCAAAATTCTACCGGAACCATATTATCGCTCCTTGTCTTCCATTCAACTATTCAGAAAGCATAACTGACTGTACAAGTCAGATTATAGCACTTTCTGGAAGGTCCCTTCCCCAAGTTTTCTATAAGACATTAACCTATTCTATATTCGATATACTTATGTAAAGTCCTGCCCTTTTTCCGAAAGTACTCTGTTAATATGACAAAATTATTGCAAGAGTATGTAAAACTTCTGAAACAATAATATAATAGACCCCGCAACTTTTTAGTCACAAGGTCTATCTAGTACCAAGTCAGAAAGTATAACTCCTGGGTGGCATAAGTGCAACCAAAGGCTTCTAACGGCACCTGCGGCTTCGTAGAAGCCTGGTTTTCTTTATCCGCACTTGTCTTTGTCCGAAGTAAAATAAATATCCCTCCTAAATATTTACCGCTTCCTTTGGATCTTCAATAATACCCCGCTTGATTTCCGTTGCTGCCATATGACCGGCTTTGAAATGATTGGTTAAAAAGTTACAGGCAACCCAGGGATTGACACGGTCCCCGCAAGTAAAGACGTCTACAGCTGCATATCCGAGTTCAGGCCACGTGTGGATGGCTAGATGCGATTCAGAAATCACAACAACACCACTCACCCCTTGAGGACTAAATTTATGAAAAACTACCTCACGTACCTCGGCACCAGCCTCCAAAGCTGCGTTGACCATAATTGCTTCGACTTTTTCACGATCGTTTAAAATGTCGAAACTACACCCATTAATTTCAGCCAACACATGACGTCCAAGAGAATTTGCCAATTGTGATCTTTGCCCCCTTTTTTCTGCAAAATAGGAAGGAATTTGAGCCGAACTTCTTTTATCCGGACACACAAATTCCACCAAACTAAATTCTAGCACAAAGTTTGAGGTTGTCAATAAAAATTTCTATTGACTCTTAATCATTTTACGCCGCCATACTCCGGTTTGCTCCAACGGTGAAATAAATTTCGGTTCACTTCGTCTCATTCAGCTGGATCCATGTTAACCGTCTACTTATTTATGTGAATGGTAAAAAGCAAGACTATTATTCTTCCAAGTATAGCTAACATAAACAATGTAAACATTATTTTTAACAACAACACTATTGACTTGCATACCTCTCTATTCTAAAATAAACGTAATGCAGGATTATGTATGGAGGTGAATTATTTGAGCTTAACCTTGACTGCGGCTGAAGCTGCAGAAATCCTTAAAATCTCAAAATATACCCTTTATGAACTTGTTAAACGGGGAGAGATTCCCGCTCACCACATCGGTCGCCAACTTCGAATTGATCCGACAGTCCTGGACCGTTATTTACGAGGAACCCTTAGTCTCAGCAATAACCCCCCTGCCGCTACGCACTCCGACGTCTCAGGATTACCGGTTATTCGCTTCATTGGAAGTCACGATCCGGTAGTCGAGCTGCTTTTCGAGTTTCTCAAACATGCTGCAATACCCATCGAATCCTCGATTTCCTTCAAAGGAAGTATGGATGGTCTAATTGCGCTCTATCGCCGAGAAGCAGAGATTTCTGGCGCACATCTTTGGGATGAATCATCAAAAGATTATAACCTTTCCTATGTCAGACATGTTATCCCCGGAGAATCCGTTTGTATCGTGAATTTAG
This sequence comes from Desulfosporosinus sp. Tol-M2, assembly GCF_059735615.1. Classification (NCBI taxonomy): domain Bacteria; kingdom Bacillati; phylum Bacillota; class Clostridia; order Eubacteriales; family Desulfitobacteriaceae; genus Desulfosporosinus; species Desulfosporosinus sp. Tol-M2. The sequence goes on along the minus strand of NZ_JCAIJG010000123.1, from coordinate 120,768 downwards.
TTCAGCGGGAACAAGGGTTCATTGTGGCGCCCGGCAATCCTCTCCATCTTCAGACCTGGGAAGATATTACTCTGGAAGGTATGCAATTTATTAACCGCCAAAAGGGATCAGGAACCCGTCTGCGACTCGATGCTTACCTAAAATCAGCAAAGATTTCTCCCGGCAGAATTCTAGGCTATGAACATGAAGAAGCCACTCACTCTGGAGTTGCTTGCCGCGTAGCTAGTGGACAAGCCGATGTCGGCGTTGGAGTAAAAGCAGCTGCACAGCGACTTGGCCTTGATTTTATCCCCCTATTTAATGAACGCTATGATCTGGTTTGTCTGGGGAAAATAACTAAATCTCCTGTTTGGCAACAACTTCTAGAGGTTTTAAGATCTCCTGGATTTATCCAAGCTATTCACCAGCAGAAAGGGTATGATACTTCTCTGACAGGGAAAATTCTTTTAGATGGATAGGAGGGAGTTTCTTAGCACAGTCACACACGTTCCATTGCTATTCACTTGCCGCCAAGGCTAAAACACATAACCTCTGGGCTTCACTGAATGTGCGACCAATGTGTTTCTTCACGCCTTATCGACTACGCACACTGACGCAATTCCTCTCTCCGTGCTCCCTAAGCTAAGAAACTTCCTCAGGCTTGGGTCGCCGGGGGATGGAACGTACTCTATGCAATATCATTTCATTCTTTGGCTTGGCTACGACGAGGCTTGCGACGTGGAAGAACGCAGAGGTAAAGCGTATAGAAAAAATATATATATTTTAGGAGGTAAAAAGAAATGAAAAAAAAACTTAAACTTGGCTTGTCACTACTTTTGATTGCCATCTTGATGATCGTCGTCGGGTGTGGAAAAACAGCAGCTCCAACACCACAAGCGACTGATACTCCAAAACCTGCAAATCCCGACCTTATTTTAGCGACCACCACAAGTACAGTTGATAGTGGTTTACTCGATGTGCTCGTACCTGATTTTGAGAAAAAGACAGGCTATAAGGTAAAAACCATTCCTAATGGCACGGGTGCTGCTTTAGCCATGGGGGAAAAAGGCGAAGCTGACGTTTTGCTGGTCCATGCTCCTGCCTCGGAAAAGAAATTGGTCGATAATCAAACAGCCATCAACTATCAGCTGGTGATGCATAACGATTTCGTTATTGTAGGTCCAACTGCTGATCCCGCAAAAATCAAAGAAACAAAAACAGCCGTCGACGCTTTCAACGCCATTAATGCCAGTTCCTCAACATTTGTCTCCCGTGGAGATGATTCCGGAACAGACAAAATGGAAAAAGCATTATGGAAGAAGGCCGGTCTTAAGCCATCCGGAAGTAAGTATCTGGAGAGTGGTTCGAGCATGGGCCAAACACTGACCATGGCCTCTGAAAAAGACGCCTATACCCTCACGGATCGTGCAACTTATCTGGCAACAAAGAAAAATTTAAAACTTGACATCCTCCTTGAAGGGGATGCGGCTCTGCTCAACATTTATCATGTCATGCAGGTAAACCCTGAAAAATTCACAAAGGTCAATGCTGCCGGAGCCAAAGCCTTCGTCGAATATATGATTAATGCAAATACTCAAAAACTCATTGGCGACTTTGGCAAAGATAAATACGGTGAGGCTCTCTTCTATCCTGATGCAGGTAAAAAGATGGAAGATCTCTAATAAGTAAGTCAGCTTTCCGATGGCTAACCGTTACCAGGACTCCCGCTTTTTCAGTGGGAGTCCTAGTAACGCTATCTCTCTGGATAAGCTTAACTATACTTCCGATGGAGTTAAACTCCACCTGAAGTAAGTATCCTAATTCTTGCACCGAAGGGAAAATAATCGCATGGAAATGATCTGGCAAGGAATCCTAGCCGCCATTCACCTTCTGATAACCGGAGATCCCGGGGTAATTGAGATAACGCTTCTAACCCTTAGAGTATCAGGTACTGGAACGTTAATAAGCCTGCTTATCGGGATTCCGTTCGGTACACTTTTAGCTCTTAAACCCTTTCCAGGACATCGCTTCGTCTTAAGTGTCGTCAATACAGGGATGGGCATGCCACCGGTGGTCGTAGGACTATGGGTCTCAATTTTTCTTTGGCGCTCCGGACCCTTTGGATTCTTAAATATCATGTATACCCCAACAGCCATTATCATTGCCCAGGCGATCATTGCTTCTCCCATTATTGCCGCCTTAACCTCTGCCGCTCTTCAACAAACCGACCCCAAACTTAGGCTCCAAATACAGGCCCTGGGCGCAACTCGCTGCCAGTATATTTGGTTGCTTCTTAAAGAAGTCCGTTTTTCACTCTTTGCTGCAATTATTGCCGGTTTTGGGGCCATTGTTTCGGAGATTGGGGCATCTATGGCGGTAGGTGGAAACATCCAAGGCCAAACTCGCGTTCTTACAACAGCAACTGTCTTGGAAGTTTCCAAGGGCAATTTCGACATCGCTATTGCCTTAAGTATCATTTTATGCTTACTAGCCTATGGGGCAACCTTGGGCTTAACCCTTCTCCAACAAAAACAGCAAGGAGGTCCATAAGTGCTTGAAGCTCGGGAGATAAGCTGGATCAAGGACCATAAAACCATATTGCAAAATATTGATTTTCACTTGTTTCCTAAGGAATGCGTAGGTCTCATCGGACCAAACGGATCCGGTAAAAGCAGTTTATTAAAAATCCTCGCCTTTCTGGAAACCCCGACATCCGGCTTACTCTATTTTCAGGGCCAATCCGTTCCAAAGCGCGTCCCGCTTCCTATTCGTCGCAGAATTGCTTTTGTTTTTCAGGAACCCCTCTTATTAAGCACACGCGTTTTTGACAATGTCGCCATCGGATTAAAAATTCGAGGCCTCAGCAAAGGGATAGTTCGGGAACGGGTGGATTATTGGCTGGAACAATTTGGGGTAAGCCATCTTTCTAAACAATTAGCACGGTCACTCTCCGGCGGAGAAGCCCAACGCGTTAGCCTGGCACGAGCCTTTGCCCTGGAGCCGGACATTCTGTTTTTAGACGAGCCATTTTCATCCTTAGATGCCCCAACCAAAGAGGGGCTGCGTCTTGACTTGGGTCAAGTTTTTAAATCAACTCAAACGACGACTGTGCTCGTTAGTCACGATTTTAAGGACATTGCACATTTAACTAATCGAGCCTTGATTCTCCTGAATGGGCAAGTTGAGGCTGAAGGATCTCCATCTCAACTACTCAAGGGTCCTCAAAAAGAAGATGTCGAGCGTTTTCTAGAGCACTTCTCTACATAATAACGTATCATCCAATCCCAGGGGGACCCTCAAAAGGTCCCCCTCAAAGCTTTATCCATTGACTAACCGTCACGAAATCGAGAATTCACACACCTAATTCCGTACATCAAGTCCCATCTGAGTCCTGGATTCCCAGGGTTTTTAGACATTCCGGAGTTGGTACACCCGCATCGTCCCATCCACGTACATTATAGTACATAGGGAGAAGTTCAGGCAATTTGCGGATACTTCCTTTTGAAGGTCCCGCAGGAATTTCTACTTTTAATAAACTTTCAGTAAGTGTGTCGTCCGCGGTGGTCATACCAGTCCGTAAATTATGTAAACGTTCAATGTTCCAAATCCGGTCTCCGCAAGCCATGAGTTCGGCATCTGTATAATTGAAACCGGTCACAGCGTTGAAAATCGCCGTATAATCATAATAACCCAGCGCTACTGAAGTGAACAAGCACATTCCAACGGAGTCGATGACGGCTGAGAGATCCTGTAAAATCTTGACCCACATTGCTTTTCCCTCAATCGAGTCCTTATCAATTAGTTGAGGAAAGCCTAAGATTTCCGGAGAAACTCCGTACTCACGAACGTGACCACCACCCCGGTTACTGGTTGCAAATTCGAGGCCCTGTCCTTGTATGCCCCGACGATCATAGGCTGGAATCTCAAGTTTTTTCAAAGTCATGGATAGCTCTGGTTGTCCATAATATTCAGTGAAATTATATGAACCCTGAGCCATTTTGGCTCCGAGTCCTTCAGCGTGAGCTATTTTCCGGACCCATTCCACCATTCCTTGAGCATTTCCGAACTCAAGTGGCGTCCCATCAAGTTCTTCTTGCTTTATATATCCACGCTGAACAAGTTCCATACCCATTGCAATGGTACAACCGACTGAAATCGAGTCCAACCCTAATTTGTTGCACAAATCATTGGCTGCATGAATCGCTTCATAATTATGGATGCCACAGTCAGAACCAAAACTCGATTTAGTTTCCCGTTTAGAGCTTATGTCTTGGCCGTCTTCCAATTTATTATGGCGACCACAATTAATCGGACAACGATAGCAAGCATCTTTTTTGATCAAGTGGTTTGCCGGCATGGTTTCTCTGCCGATTAGATCGGCATCATACACTCCAAGACCTTGACCTGTTACGCTTTTTCCCTTAAATTTGCCCAAAGCCGCAATTAAGACATTTTTCATCTTATCCGGATTAGCATTTTCGACTTTCCCAGTTCCACGAACAATAAGTGCTTTGAGATTCTTAGATCCCATTACTGCACCCACTCCACTACGCCCAGCTACACGATTGAGGTCATTCATGAACACTGCCATCAAAGAAAGGTTTTCACCTGCGGGACCAATGGTTAGAACTTTCGCCTTCTCATCCCCGAATTCCAGCTTTAAGGCCTCTGTTGTTGCATAAACATCCTTACCCCAAAGCTGGGATGCATCCTTGATTTCCACTAAGTCATCTTTAATGGAAATGTATACAGGATTACCAGCCTTACCTTCCAATATGACCATATCATAACCGGCAAACTTAAGCTGCACCCCCCAATACCCCCCGGAGTTTGAAGAGGAGATAACTCCATTTAGCGGTGATTTTGTCACAACCATAAAGCGTCCAGACGATGGAGCGTTCGTTCCAGTGAATACTCCAGGAGCAATATAAATTGTGTTTTCAGGAGAAAGCGCATCGACATTTGCTGCTACCTCATCAAAAAACATTTTCCCCGCAAGCCCACGCCCGCCCAGATATTTTCTGGCAAGTCCCATGTTTAAAGGCTCAATGCCGGTTTTCCCTTTCGTAAGATTGATACGTAATATTTTTCCGGTATATCCGCCCATTAATCTTCCTCCTTATCGGCTCCCCTTTGCACTTGAATTAACTCCCCCAGAATGCAGACAGCTATTTCTTCGGGAGTTTCTGCTCCAATTTTTAGACCAATTGGAGCATGGAGCTTTTGCAGCAATCTGTTCGGAACTCCTTCCTCCTCCAATTTAGCAAGCAACGCTTTAACCCTTTTACGACTACCTATCATGCCAATATATGAGGCAGGTTGGTTTATGACTTTCTTCAGACATACTTTGTCATAACTATGTCCCCTGGTAATAATCACAACGAACGTTTGCGGATTAATATTGATAGCATCTAAAGCTCGTTCAAAATCATCGCATATTATTGTATCAGCGGTAGGAAATCGGGCAGAATTTGCAAAGGATGGACGATCATCGACTACTGTAACCTCATATCCAATGATTTTGGCCATGGTTACCAGGGGGAGCGCTATATGTCCTGCACCTAAAATCAACAATTGTACGACGGTGGTTGGGGGCTCTATCAATAATTGGTAAGCCGCTTTCGTCACTGAGGAGACGAATGGTTCGAACTCGGAATTCAAACTAATTAATTGCGGCTGGCTTCGAAGATCTGTCTTCGCACTCTCTAAGGCAACTCTGTTCAGTTCTTCTAAACCAAGATCACCTAAGACGTCTCCGTTATTCTTGAGGAACAGCTTTTTCCCTATGAACCGTTCCTCAGCCGCTTCAATTACGGTTACCAGTATGGGGTTATAGCAGCTTTCTAAACCAGACAGATAATCAATGTAGAGATTGGTTAGTTCCACGGGACTTTGAGAACCCAAGTAATCGATGAATAATCCCATAATCCCCCCGCAAACCATTCCCTCTTCTTGGGCGATGTCCGCGGTCATATTCAAATGATATACCTTTGAGGTGTACGCCGCTATTACATTCAAGGCCTCCCTCCTTCCCTCGGCCTCGCCACATCCGCCGCCAATAGTTCCAACTGTTGTCCCGTCCGCAAAAACCAACATCTTCACACCCGGCTTACGGGGAGATGACCCCAGCACACTAGTTACAGTAATCAGGGCCGCCTCCAGTTTTTGGTGAAATACTTTTTTCAGTCCAAGATAAACTTCTTTCTCCATTAGCCTTGCCCCTTTTCCTATTTTGTCCCCGTAAAGTATTGTATTGCTCCGGAGTATCAACATCTTGAAAAAAACTTTCTTCCACCGGATACTTCCGCCATCGTTCAGGATAGCGGTATAAGACTTCCTTACCTCCCTGTTCTCCTCGCAGCTCTAAAAGTTCAGGAACATACTGCCGGTGAAAAAACACGGGCGATCCCGCCTTATCCCCGACAATCGGTACCAGAAAATCCGGAAGATTCTGCTGCAGCTGCTGCAGGCAGTCTGCAAGCCTTTGCACCGTAATTCCCACTTGATCTCCGGGCAGGAATCCAATCCACTGAACCGCATTGTTTAAGTCTTGTAAACCAGAGCGAATCGTCTCCGCGAGCGGTTGTGGACTTGGTACTTGAATCCAAGCCCCACCGTACGAATTGAACATCCGAATACGATTTTCCGGAAGATAGGTCTCTATAGGATGTTTGGCGACAACGTATATCTCAGTGATCACTGAGAGAGGGGATACAACCAACAAACGTTGCTCTTGAAGGGTGATTGCCTCCAAAACAGTCTGAAGCACATAACCAAGCACCGTCGTGTCCTTCCAAGGCAGTACGAGTTTATCTTGCCCCATTCTGGTTGCCAGACCGGCAGCCATTACCACAAATCGAACCACTGTAGTTTCCCCTCCTTGGCATCCCCAGCAGCTAATCGCAAATGGTTTGGCCGATATTTCAGTTCTATAATTTCCCGTTGAATTTCCGTCCACCTGTGGTTTAGTTCAAGCAAAGGCTTGCCTGAATCCCTGAAAGCCTTCGCGTTAAGGAGAATAACCCAAGACATTTGCCCATATTGGGGAGCAAAGACGGGGGATCTCAAGAAATAACGCCAAGCCTTCTCTGCGTTCCAAACGTGTCCAAGAAGATCGAGACAACCAGCCGGTCTGTGAACTTGCTCGGTCTGCAGGACTTTCCCCCACAAACCGCCATCCAGCACTAAGACAACACAATCCGATTGCCGTGGAATTTGCGGTTCATGGGGTTCCCAGCGGCATTTTATCTTGAGTCCCCTGGCTCCATCCCCTTCTATCACCCAAAAACGCTTGCTGCTACCCAAGGCACCACGAGTAATCTCCCCGTGCACCCCTGGTTGAATTCCTTTTTTCTTAACCAAACTGAAATCTTCGAATATGGCATCATCGACCGCTTTCAGGGGAGGCCCTATCCACTTTCCGTTTCCCTCCATCACGTCTACATACCAAAAACAAGCACCTTCTTGTTCATAAGGCGGCGGATTGGGATTTTTCCAACCCTTCATTGATTCCTCGGGAAAGACTTTTGTCGTGGTCGTTGCAACAACCCGCTGCCCAGCGGCGTCAATTTCTTGAGTGATCGAGCGCAGACAGGTCGTCTTCCCTCCGGCTCCAATAAACGTAACAACTTGCACACGCCCTGTCATGCCCCATATACTGCCACTCGCCCAACTGTTCGGTAACCCTGTTTTTAAACTGGCCATGTTCTCTTCTCCTGCGATTATTTTCGACTAGTATACTCCTAGTGTTAGCTAAAGTCCAAGCTCAAGTTTCTCTCCTTTGGCCCCTTAGCTATTGGGAGGAATTCTTTTCTATACCAGGTCCTTTCTCCACATTCATTTTTGAGTAACGAAGTTCGTGCCTCATCACGCTTGAAATCCTCTAATATACTGACTCTTTTGAATCCTCTAATCGTATGCTATACTAATACATCGTTAATATACAGAATCATTGGCAGCGCTTAATAACAGTGTGTGTTCACGCCTAAACGCATGTTACATGATGTATTGGAGGCTCCCATGGAAAAAATCAAAGTGTTGGATTCTGTTGGTGCAATTCTGATCCATGACATTACCCAAATTATCCCTGGTATCTTCAAAGGACCCCGTTTTCGCAAGGGGCACGTCGTTCAGGAGGAGGATATCCCAGTTCTCCTCAGCATGGGGAAAGAACATATTTTTGTCTGGGATCAGACACCCGGCCTGATTCATGAAAATGAAGCGGCAGCGCGCCTCGCCCGAGCAGTATCCGGTCCCGGCATAGTCCTTGACGAGCCTAAAGAGGGAAAAATCACCCTAACTGCTGCCCACGACGGCCTTGTTTACGGCTTAGAAGATGGCATTTTAGCGTTGAATACTTTGGAAGGGGTTATCCTCGGGACGCTTCACAATCATTACCCCGTCAAAAAGGGAGACAAAATCGCTGGTACCCGTGTCGTTCCTCTGATGATTAATGAGAAAGTAATCATTGAAGCGGAGGAAATCGCCGGGCTGTCTTCAAATCCTATTCTGGAGGTGCGGCCTCTCAAACACTTGAAGGTTGGTATCGTCATCACGGGAAGTGAAGTCTATCATGGACGTATTCCAGATAAATTCAGTCCCGTACTACGCGCAAAAGTTGAAAACTGGGGATCTGTCGTTCTAGAGCAAACGTTGGCAAGTGATGATGTGCCCCTAATCCAAAGCAGCATTCGAAAACAACTAAGTAAGCGGGCAGATATGATCTTAGTCAGTGGCGGCATGTCCGTAGATCCGGATGACGTCACCCCTGCAGCAATTAAAGAAATGGGAGCAGAGATTATCACTTACGGCGCACCAGTTCTACCAGGAGCCATGTTTATGCTTGCCTACCTCGGAGATGTCCCCATCATGGGATTACCTGGGTGCGTCATGTATTCTAAAAAAACTGTCTTTGATTTAATCGCACCTCGCATCCTTACTGGTGAACGACTGTCACGCCTTGATATTGTCAAGCTAGGAGTAGGAGGTCTTTGTCTTGAATGCCCGGTCTGCACGTACCCACGTTGTTCTTTTGGCAAATAGGAGGAAGTTACTTGGCATCCTACGGCGATAAGTGTTCGTTGTGGGTCAGCGCCTACGGCGATAGTCTCCACCGGAGACTATCGTGATCGACACGTTCCGTCGCTATTCGTTTGGTGATTCCGCTAAACCGCAAAACCTCTGGGCTTTCAGTATGTGAACCATTGCGGTTCTAAACGCTTCATCAACTGCACTCATTGACGTGACTCCTCTCTCCGTGCTCTCTAAGCTAAGAAACTTCCTCTAGCTTGGGTCGCCGGGGCTGGAACGGTGGAAACTCTTGGGGGAGCTGTTTGCGTCTTTGACGCAAAAGCACCTAAATTTGAAAGCACCTTCCCAAATGATGGGTAGGTGCTTTCTTATGCGTTAGTTTGATACATATAGGGCACGATGCATCGTGCCCCTACTCTATTCCCCTAATCGTAAAACACTCCCGTCTCCCGGACATCATACCCGCCAAGCGCCAGCACATCCTCCTGAAACTCTTTACTTCGAACCACAGCAATCATTGCCTTCATGCGGGGTTCCTCCAGAAATTCCCGTGGAATTGCCAGATCATATCGTTCTTCCCCAACTAGCACGTAATCCAGCCCCAGGGCTTCAGCAGCGCTTTGAATACCCAATCCAACATCAGCTGCTCCCGAGGCAACCGCTACGGCAACCGCTAAATGGGTAAATTCCTCCCGCTCATATCCCAAAATTTGTTCTTTACTTAGGCCTTGCTTCTGGAGCAGATAATCTAAAAGCACCCGCGTTCCTGAGCCACCCTGACGATTAATGAAGCGTACGCCGGGCTTAGTTAAATCCTCAAGCTTCTTAAGGTTAAGGGGGTTTCCCTTCGGCACTATAAAGACTTGGGTCCGATACACTAAATTCATCAAAGCGATTTCTCGGCCCGGTATAAACCGTTGCAAATAAAAGCGATTATAATCTCCCGTTTCCGGATCAAGCAAGTGAATCCCCGCAAAATGGGCTTCCCCTTTGCGGAGAGACAGGATTCCAGCCAGGCTCCCTACATGAGCTGAGGCAATACCCCCTTGCCCCCCCCTTGCCTTCATATGACTACTTATAACATCCAACGTCAGATCATGAGACCCTATGCAGACGAGAGTTTCTTCCAACTCCGAAACAGGCCGTAAGAGCTCAACGGGTACGGTTTCTCCCTCATGAAATCCTTCCTGTAAGCGAGGAACCCGCAGTATCCCATCCGCTCGTACCAGATTCATCGTTACACCTGCACCTCTGCTCAATGGGGCGGCAACCCAGCGTTCTCCGACTCTCCCTACTTTTACCCGCACGAACTCTTCACTGCCTAACGAGGAAAAGACTTTCTTGCTGATTATAGCATTCAGCGTAGCCTGTGAGTCTTTACTTAAACCCTGTAAATGCTTGATCCAAGGTTCCAGGAACAAATGTGCCGTCAGATAGACAGACACAGGATAGCCAGGGATGCCAAACGTAGGCTTTCCTTGAACTTCTCCCAAGATAACCGGTTTACCCGGTTTAATTGCTGCTCCGTGCAGATAAAGGGCGCCAAACTTCTGAACCATTTGAGACGTGTAGTCATCCCGTCCTTGGGAGGATCCGGCAATGATGACCAGAATATCCTGAGAAGCCGCCATACTCAGAATTGCTTTTTCTAACAGCTCCGGTTGATCCGGTGTTATCGGCCAAATCGTCGCAGTTCCCCCCCATTCCTCCACTAAGGAGGCAAGGACTGTGGAATTACTATCCGTAATATCTCCTACCTGAAGGGCCGCCCCGATCGGACGGATTTCATCACCCGTCGGCATTATCCCCACCCGTGGCTTAGCCCGAACTTCTACCTCCAAAACCCCGGCCGTCAATAACGCTCCCTGATCCTGGGGGCGAATGCGATGATTAATTGGGAGAAGTACTTCCCCTTCAACCATGTCCTCACCTACCGGCCGAACATGGTTCCAAGGTACAACCGGAGCCTGAAGTAAGATTCCGCCCTCACTCAACTCCAAGACGTCTTCCAACATGACGACAGCATCCATTCCTTCGGGGATAGGGTCCCCGGTATCAACTTGAATCGCTTGAACTCCGAGTTCCAACCAACGCGGCTCCCGCTCCGAAATCCCGTGCGTATCCTTGGCTCGAATAGCATATCCGTCCATCGCCGAAGCCGCGAAATGAGGGGAACTTCTTTTGGCGCGAACGATCGCCCCAGTGATTCTACGTAGCGCAAAGCGTACATCCAAAGACTCATTTTTCGGCACACAGCGCCCAGCAAGCTTTTCCCTCATCAAGGCCAGTCCTTCTTGCCAAGCCGTGTTTTCTAAATATATTTGGCGTTCCACTTTCCTTGCCTCCCCATTTCCAACAGTTATCCTTATACTAACGCAAAGGACGGAAAGATACTTCTTTCCCCGCTTCTATGCCCTCAGTATCTAAGCGAATGTGCACTAGGGCATCTGCCAATACCATCGTCCGAATTAAGCCCGATTTCCCCCGAATCGGTTCAAGCAGCCATCCTTCATCGTTTGGGATTAGTCTGACACGCACAAACTCTTCCCGACCACTTCCGGAATATATGTTCTGGGTTAACTTACCCTTGGGAAGAGGATCAACCTGGGAGTGTAACACAGAACCATCCAACCACGGACGGACGATTGTATCAAAAACAACCATTGCCGAGGCAGGATGTCCAGGGAGCCCAAAAATCAGTTTACCATCCACAGCCCCACCAATTGTAGGCTTACCGGGTCTAAGAGCCAGACCATGAAAAAGCAATCCCGGCTCTCCCAGCTCGTCAATTAGCTGAGCGGACAGGTCACGAGTCCCTACGGAGCTTCCGCCGGAAAGTAAAACAATATCATTTTCCTTTAACATCCTTGTAAGCATTTTACGCAGTTCTTCATGGTCATCCTTCACAATACCATAATGTCGGGCATCAGCGCCACTCGCCAATGCCAGTCCAAGCAGGGTATAGCCATTAATATCCCTTGACTGACCAGGTAGAGGTACTTGATCCGGAGGAATAATTTCATCCCCTGTTGAAAGAATCCCGACGCGAAAACGGGGCAATACCGAAACGATTATTTGTCCAAGGGATGCCAGGAGCCCCATTTCTTGAGCCCTAATTCGTGTAAATTGCGAAAGAATAACTTCCCCTGCGTTTAAATCTTCCCCAATGTCGATGAGATTTTCCCCCGGTGCAACAGCCTTCGTTACACCATAGAGTTCCTCCCCAAAGTGTTCGAGATGTTCGATCATTACCACAGCATCCGCTCCCTCTGGAAGCATTCCCCCTGTGGGCATTAGTATCCCTGTCCCCTGCCCCAACGCTTCCGTCGGAGCCTCACCCATCCGTACTTCCCCAAAACATTGTACCAACGCCGGCATACTTTCACTGGCTCCAAAGGTATCTGAAGCCCGAACGGCCATCCCATCCATTGTCGATTTGCGAAAATGAGGTATCGGACAAGTTGCCGGAATATCCTGAATGAGAATACGGCCCAGTGAATCAGCCAAAGAAATCTTTTCAACGCGCTGATAAAATGAGGGAACATAGGGTTTTAATGAATCTATCGCCTCAGCCAACGTTTTGACCTTAAATAATTCACTACTGTTTCCCACGTTCCATCACACCTCTCATGATCATTTACTTACATGCAAACCTTCTATCCTGTGCCGCCTCTTAATAATTAACTCGCGTCCATTCTTATGTCGATTATTCTTTCCATAGATACAATAACATTGTACAATAAACGGAATTATTATACAATTTTCTGCTAAAAGCGACCACTGTACACCCTCTATAATCAAACTACACTTATAATTAAAAGAGGCGTCCAAATATGGCGTGCCTCTTCGAGCAAACGGATTAGCCTACTAGTAAACCATAGTTTGAATAATAGGGCGTTCAAGCCACCTGAGAAACCATTGCCCACAGCATTGAACAATATAGATATATGCTAATTGAATAAATTTGATAGGCGAGAAGAATATATATCCTAATTATTTGAAAAAATAAGGGCGTAAAAAATAAAGGATGTGATCTTATGGCATTACTCGGAAACCCTTTTATTGCCAATGTACCCAAGCAGTTGTCCAATGATGAATTAGCTCAGGCACTTCGGGTAGATATTGCTGGAGAATATGAAGCAATTATTGGTTATGAATCCCATGCAATGGCCACTAGCGATGAGAGGGCTAAGAAAATTCTCTATCATATCGCAGACGAAGAAAGACAACATGTAGGAGAATTAGAACAACTGCTATCCATTATTAGTCCCAAGGACGCAGAATTTACGGAGAAAGGAAAGCAAACAGTACAACTTCAGCAATCTCAAAATTTTCAGTCCCCTATCCAATAAAAAACAAACCGATTTTCAACATTGCTGAAGAGCGACCAAATCGCTCAATTGATTTCTTCTAAAGGGAATGGGTACATAACCAAATGTTATCTATTCCCTTTTTTAAAATTACATAATAAAGCAACACCGGTACATAATAAACTCATCACCCAAGAGGAGATGAGCTAAATGAAACGAACTCTTAATCTCAAAGATATTCTACGTCGCCAATCAAGCACCATAGTAAAAGCATTGAGAAGAATCGCCAAGGAGCTAAAGTCATAAAGTATATTCACTGCCATGCTTACCAAAGCATATTATGTACTGTCTCCGGACAATAGAGGAAATGTAAATGGCATTATTTATCGCATTATTTATCGTGTCGGAGTAGGAATTGGCTCGTCATTAACCAATACTTTATCAATAAATATTGTTATTAATTGTGGATCAAACTGTAACCCTGCATTTGCTTGCAATTCTTCTATTGCGGCTTTTTCTGACAAAACGCTGCAATAGCTTCTTGCGCTGGTCATGGCATCATAAGCATCAGCTATGTTTATGATTCTTGACTGAAGGGGTATTTCTTCTCTTTTCAAACCCTTTGGATATCCCAAGCCATCCCATCTCTCATGATGAGCTAATACGTATTCTGATATTTCTGCCATATCATTAACCGTGCTAAGTATGCGGTACCCTATTTCCGGATGGCGCTTAATTTCTTCCCATTCATCGCTTGTCAATTTTCCTGGTTTATTGAGTATAGTATCTTCTATCGCTATTTTACCAATATCATGAAGTAACCCTACGCTATGAAGCTCTTGGATTTCAGATTCTGATAATCCAAGGGCTTCCCCCATACGTTTGCACAATATTGAAACCCGATAAGAGTGCTGTTCTTCCCTTATTTTTTCATGGAGGGTACGAACGATAGTCTGAATGGTTTTCCCTCTCATACTGGGGCCTTCAAAAAGTTTTTTCATATACATATGGTCTTCAGCTTTTTTAAATAGGTCTTGCGTTTTTTCTTCCTTCTTATTTTTAGTTTTCCAACCAAAAGATACGGATATATCAATAGACCCTAATTCCTCTTTTAAGGTTTCTTCCTGTATGCGTTTGATAATCTGTTCAGCTTCAAAATTATTTGTTTTGGGTAACAGAATAACAAATTCATCTCCTCCAAGTCGAGCAATAATATCATCAGCCCGGCATCCATTTTTTATCACTTCTGCAACTTTCTTAATAAGCTCATCACCCTTGTCATGACCAAAAGAATCATTGATAAGCTTTAACCCGTTTACATCTCCTATTACAATAGTCAGAGGAAGGTTTCTTTCTGTATCAAGTCTCTTTAACTCTTCTTCGTAAAACCTCCGATTGTATAAACCCGTTAGATGGTCGTGATAACTTAGATATGAAATTTCTATTTCCTTTTCTTTTCGCTCGGTGATATCTTGAATAGTGCCTACAACTTTAGATGCATTACCTGTTTCATCAACAACCAATATGGCCTTAGAATGCACAAAACGGCCTTCTCCGGTTTTAGCATTTTTTATTTTATATTCGACATCATACTTTTCTTTTCTCGTAATTAAGCCAATAAGAGCATTATTTACTGACTCCCGATATTCTAGAAAAATAAGTTCTTGGATAAGATCAACTGGCAAGTATTGCGACCTGTACTCAATCCCGTATATGTTATAAGCTTCCTCAGATGCCCATATTTTTCCAGTATCTATATTAAGTTCCCAATTACCTACATGGGCCATTAATTGCGCCGCAATTAAGCGACTTTCGCTTTGTCGGAATTGCAATTCGCTCGCTTTCAAATCATCTTCTATTTTTGTACGTATAGCGATTTCTTCTTTTAGCGAGGCATTTATCTCTTGAAGTTGATAAGTACGTTCCTTGCTTTCGGTTATGTCGTTAAAGATAATAACAGTGCCTCTATATTTTTCACTTACATCAAGCATTTTTTTAAATTTTATTAAATAAGTCTTTTGGCTATTTTTTGTTATTATTGTCTTTTCTTGAAAAGCTTCATTTTCATTTAACTTAATAAATTTAGTAAGCTCTTCATTTAACCAATCCAATTCTTTATCTGTATTGATATTTCCGTAATATTTCATCCCTGAAACTGCTTCGTTAAAGAACACTTCTGCCGCTGTATAATTCATATTCTCAATATTGTTATCTTTATCAACAAGAATAATAGGGTCATAAATGCTTTCAAAAACAGAGAGATATTTATTCTTTTCATTTGTCAATTCTCTGTTTGCTTTCTGAAGCTCTTCTAACTTTTGTTTTTCAGAAAATCCTGCCCATTCCAATTTTCCCATTTCCAAATTAACTTCTACCTCTTCTCACATTAAGCACTTCCTAAAAAATCTTTTCCCCTATTTCACAGTTCTTGCGATTGTACACATTATACCTTAATTTACCTGTGATTGTTTGTCGAGTTAGTGGTGCTGACTAAATGTCATGATATGGGATAATTTTACCACCATGATTCCATTGTTACAAGAAGTTGGCCAGCTTTCCCAAATGCCCATGGAGTCAATTTGGTAGTCGCCGGCTTTAGGGGCCTGTCCGGGTGGCAATAGTCTCTTATCGGAATTTCCGCCAATGTAATCGTTACTGGTATTGCCGAAAGAAATGGTACGCCGCTAAAATTAATGTTGTTCCGTTATTTACCGGCAAATTTGAGCACTGCAGCCATTGTGTCAAATCTGTCATTCCCTGAAATCAATTGGGCCCCTGTATAGGCCGTCCCCCCAACTTTATACTTATTCGTAGCGCAAGCCAAGAGCTCGGGAGTTATATTGTCCATGCAAACTATTGGCGCCCTGAGATAATCAGCCAAGTATTCGGCAGCCCGTTTGTCTACCCCATCTCGATAGATCACCAGATTTTTAAACATTTTATTTTCACCCACCGTTACGGCTTTATTTTTCAGTCGAAGAATCATAGCATCGACCTCCGCCACAAAACCGGCAAACGTTTTACCGTACTCTTTAAAGTAAGCAATCGGATCCAGGTGATCGGTTTCATGGTACTTATTACTCATCCCCGAATGAGACCAAAGTCCAGGACCAGTGCTCCATTCATAACGAACAAACGCATCGGCAACGAGCCAAACGGTACGATTCCAAATCTCCTGAAACTTTATAGGGTCGTGTGTTTTAGGCCTACACATCTCTACACTTAAATATTTATGGTTTGCGGTTGGTCCAGCATGCCAAGCGACTTCGTTTTCCGGAACAGTTCTCACTATTTGCGTCCAGTCCACAAAATAATGGGCGCTTGCTTGCCGATCACCACTGTTAAAATAACTAAACTCATTTTGAGCAGTAGCCCCCGGCGTGGCCGTATCGTGGATCACAAAACCTTCAGGAACCAGCTTTTGCCCCGATCGGTTGTATTTAATTAGTTGTTCAGAAACTGGATACATTCTTATTTATCCCCCCTTCTATCATTGTATTCAGGACGGTTGAATAAAGGTTATGGCTCTCAAGCGTCACCACCCTTTCTTGTTCGTCCCCTTCTTCAATCTAAATTATGCAAGCTTGCCCTTTTAGGTCACTTGGTTTGTGCTTGAGATGGTTGACCTTCGGGGCACCTTGGCGCTGACCCCGACTGGACTTTCCCAGTTAGATATCACATGCTTTGCTGGGCAGGCGACATAAAAAATACGCCTTGGAGGCGTAAAATAAACATGTCTTAGTGCCATGCTAATTAATAGTTACAGATTCCCCGTCACAGGTGGCCACAATAGTACCGGCATGGTCTGTCCTAAACACCTGAACCCCTGCCCCGGAGAGCCTTGTTAATATAGATGCAGCAGGGTGCCCGTAGTCATTGCCTGCTCCCACGGAAATAATCGCATATTTAGGTAACACGACCCGCAAAAAAGCACTGCCGGTAGATGTAGCACTCCCGTGATGGCCAACCTTAAGCACATCTGCCTTTACGTTCTGACTACTCTTGAGCATCTCATTCTCAGACAATTCCCCGGCATCGCCCGTGAATAAAAAAGTTATTTTTCAAAGGTTAATCTAAGGACTACACCTATTATCAGCACTTTATTACCAACTCCTTAATTTCCCTTTATAAATAATGACTATTTGGGATGCCCCCTGATTAATCTGTTTCCGGACCTATTTCACCGACACCAGTCCTTCTTGCTTAATAATGCTTTGCCCTTCCGTCGACATTACAAAATCGATAAAGGTCTTGGAAGCACCGGTAGGAGCTCCTTTTGTCAGATAGAGGAAGGGGCGCTGAATCTTGTAAGTGCCATTGATAATATTGTCAGTACTAACTTTTACGCCTTCTACTGTCACTGCTTTAACTGTTTCATTAATACTGGCCAGAGAAATATAGCCAATTGCGTTTGGATCACCGGCAACGGCAGTCCGTACGGATCCTGTTGCATTTTGGACAATCGACTTATCACTGATCGCCTGTTTGCCCATTACCAGTTCTTCAAATGCCGTTCTGGTTCCGGAACCAACTTCCCTGGTTACCACGTTAATTTTCTGATCCGCGCCGCCAACTTCTTTCCAGTTTGTAATTTCGCCGCCATAGATCTTCTTAATTTGTTCAATACTCAGGTCATTCACTGCATTTTTGGTATTTACTGTTATGGCGATACCGTCTTTACAGATTACTGTTTCAGTTAAACCGGCTTCTTCTTTCTTTAGTTCCCGGGAAGAAGATCCAATATTTGCGGTACCCTCCTGCGCGGCTTTAATTCCAGCGCTTGAACCGCCGCCTTGAACATATACCTTAATGTTTGGGTTTTTCTCTTTAAATGCCTCGTTTATTGCTTCAGATATTGGCTGAACAGATGTGGAACCGGCAATGGTAATTTCCTCAGTTTTCGTTCCGGTTTTTGGGTCAGACCCTGTTACAGTATTGTTACCGCAACCTGCAACCAGAAACAGAAGTAAAGCCCCGGCTAAGATAATTGTTACTAGCTTTTTCACTTTAAATCACTTTTCCTTTCTTTATAATACCTAATCATTTAATACGTAATCAACTAAATAAGCGACTTTCTTAACAGAACACCTCCTTATTCACCTGGCAATTCGTCGTAAAAATTTAAGCTTTTCCTCTTCCCTGTGATCATAAAAATTATCCATTCGCCTATGTTAACAACATGATCGCCTACCCTTTCCAGGTAAAGAGCTACTAATAGGAGATTTACTCCTTGATAAAGGATAGTTGGATCTTTGGCCATTAACTGCATCAGATCCTCAAAGACTATTCCGTACAGATGATCTACCTTGCATTCTTTTAGCGCCAGACCTTGAGCTAAGTTCTCATCTCTATCTATATAAGCGTTGAGACTATCCCTAACCATCTCCTGGGTAAGTTTGGCCATCTTGGGTATATCAACCAAGGGCTTGATTAGGGGCTCACCGCGTAGTTTGATAGTTATACGAGCAATATCAACAGCATGGTCGGCTATCCGTTCCAAATCGGTCACAATTTTCAAAGCGTTACCGATTATTCTTAGATCCACAGCCATCGGTTGTTGCAGAGCGAGCATCGTCAAACACGTTTCCTCAATTTTCTGCTTTAAATTGTCTACCAGATCATCGTCGGCAACTACTTTTTGCGCGAGTATCAGATCCCTTTCCTCCAGGGATTTAACGGCTGAACAGATGGCATTTTCAATCATGGTGCCCATTTGTGAAACATCTTGAATCAGCTCGTCCAAAGAATTATGAAAAGACTTTCGCCGCATTGCTTCTTTCCTCCCTATCCAAATCTACCTGTCACGTAATCTTCAGTTTGCTTACTCTGTGGGCTGGTAAATAGTTCTTTTGTAAAACTATACTCAATCATTTCTCCATTTAGAAAAAATGCTGTGTAATCCGAAATCCGTGCCGCCTGCTGCATATTATGGGTAACGATAATAATAGTATATTGTTTCTTTAAATCGATAATTAAATCTTCCAATTTCGTGGTAGATATCGGATCCAAAGCTGAAGCAGGTTCATCCATCAATAATACCTCCGGTTGTACAGCCAGTAAGCGGGCTATAACCAAACGCTGCTGCTGCCCGCCGGACAATTGCAGGGCTGAACGACTTAATCTATCACTGACTTCATCCCAGAGGGCTGCTTCCTTGAGACTTTTTTCCACTAATTCATTTAATTCCTGTTTGTTTTTGAAACCATGCGCTCGCGGCCCATAAGCAACATTATCGTAAATCGACATTGGAAAAGGATTGGGTTTTTGAAAAACCATGCCAATACGCTTGCGCAGGTTAACAGGATCAGTTTCCGGCGAATAAATTTCTTCTCCATCAAGGAGAACCTTACCTTTGACTATTGTTCCCTCAATCAAATCATTCATCCGATTCAAGGTTTTTAGAAAAGTGGATTTGCCGCAGCCTGAGGGACCAATCAGTGCCGTTACTTTGTTCGCCAAAATTGGTAAATAAACTGATTTTAAGGCTTGGAAACTTCCATAATATAAATCTAAATCCTGCGTCTCCATCTTGTTGATTGACATTATAACCCTCCTTTCTTTAATCAAAAATATTAACTAACCCGCCCAACTAATCTTGCCATGAGCTTATGGGCCAGAAAATTGATTAATAAGACTAAAACAATCAGTACGGTGGCGCTGGCATAAGCCTTTTCCATAGATATTCCTTCCGAGGCTAATATATAGAGGTGAACGGCGAGGGTTCGGGTTGGATCCATAATCGAACCAGGCAAACCCAGGGAACTGCCGGCAGTTAGTATTACAGCAGCCGTTTCCCCAATTGCCCGACCGATTCCCAGGATGACCCCGGTGGCAATTCCGGGAAGCGCTGAAGGCAAAACAACTTTCCGAATTGTGTACCATTTGCTTGCTCCTAACGCCAGGCTTCCCTCCCGATAAGAGTCCGGGACTGTTTTAATAGCTTCCTCTGAGGAGCGAATGATTGTCGGCAGAATCATAAAAGCAATCGTAAGGGCACCGGAAAGAATTGACCAACCCAATCCCAAAGTTATTACAAACAGGACAAAACCAAAAAGTCCAAAAATAATCGATGGTATGGCTGCCAGTGCTTCGGTTCCAAACCGAATTACTTGTACTAACCGGCCCCTTTTAACATATTCCGTCAGATAAATGGCTGATCCGATTCCAATTGGCATGGCCACAATTATGGCAGCTAAGGCCATATAGAGGGTGCCGATAATTATTGAGAAAATTCCGCCTTCTTTACCCATGCGACGCGGTTCCTTAGTAAAAAACTCCCAGCTCAGCCCGCTAAATCCGTTGATTACAATATGAAGGATAATGTTCAATAAGACCAAAAGCGTAATGACCGCAACCACCCAGAAACATACCTTGGCAATTTTTTCTTCCAACTGCACCGACCATCTCATTCTTGCCACCTGCCTTTGGAACTACTGACTTGAACAATGATATTCAGCAGCATAATAAAGATAAATAGAATTACCCCGGTCGCAAAAAGAGCCTGCTGATGTTCACCGGAAGCATATCCCATTTCCATAACAATATTCCCTGTAAGCGTACGGATTGGGTCAGTCAAAGATTCCGGGAGCCGCGCTACATTACCGGTAACCATGATCACGGCCATAGTTTCCCCGAGCGCTCTGGCCATACCTAAGATTACTCCTGTCAAAATACCGGAGCGAGCGACAGGCAGGGATATCCATTTGATGGTTTGCCAATGGTTGGCTCCTAAAGCAAATGATCCTTCCTTATATTCCTGGGGGACTGAACGCAATGCGGTTTCCGATAGATTAAGAATGGTTGGCAGAATCATAATTGCCAGGATAAGGGAACCGGCCAGGACACTTAAACCTGGTCCCCCTATATATTCACGAATTAAGGGAACAATTACTACCAAACCATAAAAACCGTAAACAACCGAAGGGATTCCTGCCAAGAGTTCGACAGCAGGTTTAATCAACTTTGCTATCTTTGGAGGAGCAATTTCCGCCATAAAAATTGCCCCCGCTATACCGAAAGGAACTCCTAACAGCAGGGCGCCAAATGTGACAAGGAGCGAACCTACCACCATCGGGAAAATACCATATATACCGTTAGTAGGATCCCAAACCATGCCAAAGATAAAATCTGGCAATCCTACCTTTTGCAGAATTGGCCACCCGGATATCAAGACAAATGCAGCAATCAAGGCAATAATGAATACTGCTGTGATAGCCGTTAAAAAAAGGACTTTTTCGACGATTAGCTCACTTTTTTTGACGTGGTTTACTTTTTGCATTGCCTTAAATTCTCCCAAGAAACATTTTGTACATCTTTAATAATAACTATAACTGCAGAGTATTACGTAGTTTTTAAGGAATTGTAACAATTTTGTAAATTTAAAAAAAGCGTGCCCTACTCGGGCACGCGCAATCAAAAGGCCGCGCACGGCCTAATATTTTTCGAGGAATCCAGCCGGATTGATAATCTCCGGCTTGTCCAAGCTAAGTCCTTCAAAATCTCTATCGCCTGTGATAAATACATCCACATCCTCTGTAATAGCCGAATAAAAAACAGGATAATCCTTTTCATCGCGTATCTCAAAAAGTTCCGGTTTCATATGTTCAGGCGTGTAAACAAGCTCATAGGGAAGCTGGCTCAACAACAAGTCCGCCGCTTCAAGCTTGTCCTTGAATTTGCGTCGTACCACATTTAACAATTCATCCACAACATAGGACGAAAGCACAAGTTGATGCTCCGTCGTGATTTTATAAATCAGCGTATTCATTTGCTGGCTTGGAAACAGCAGCACGGATACGAGGATGTTTGTATCAATCATTACGCGCATGGCGTTCCTCCCAGATTTCACGGCGCACTTCTTTTACCATATCCACAACGTCCTGTTCCGTTTTCAGACCAAGCCTCTCCGCTTCTCCCGCAAAAGCGGCCTGTGCGTTTTTTAGCGCGATCATGGCGGCATTTTCCATGATAATGCGCCCGTTTTCCTCAATGAAAATAACCTTATCCCCATCCTTTACGCCCAGCTTTTTGCGTATCTCTGCGGGAATTGTGATTTGCCCGCGCGTTGTGATTTTTACGAGTTCCATAATAATGCCCCTTTCTGCAATGCATTGGAATCAATGCGTCCCTTGAATATATTATATGCTGCTTTCTCGAAAATACAATTTTGTAAAAAGGATCCGTCTAGCGACAAACCCTTGCGTTAGGCTACGTTTACTGTGCTATCTTCACCGGTGAGGACTTGCACCTACAAGATAATACCCATACGGGGCGCTCTTGGAAGCAAGGGGACGTTCTTTTTGCTTCCTTTTTTATTGTTTGGGCATGGAGGTTTGATATGAAAATAGCCACTTTCATGATTGTTTGTGCCCCAACGGGGCATGGGTGTTTGGTAAGGTAAAATAGAACCTCGATCCGCGGCCAAGCGTACTCTCAACCTTTATTTGACTGCCATGGGTCTCCAAAATGTGTTTGACAATTGCCAAGCCCAGGCCGGTTCCGCCTAATTTGCGGCTCCTGCCCTTATCCACACGGTAAAACCGTTCAAAAATCCTTATTAACTCTTGCTCAGGAATTCCCAACCCGGTATCAATTACCTCGAATAATATCCCCTCAGCCTGATCGGACACAGCCAACTTCACCTTTCCACCAACGGGAGAATACTTGATAGCATTATCAATTAAATTTGTCAGGACCTGTTCAATCATGCTGTTATCCCCCATGGCAATGAGCTGATGTTCAGGCCTGGTAAATTCAAGCTCGACTTGTCGTTCCTCAACCTGGGGTTTGAACTTAACCTTTAAAGACCCTATTAAAGCATCAATATTAATTTCCTGCCGCATCACCTGGTTTGCAGTGGATTCCATCTTGGATAGTTCCAATAAATCATCGATTAATATGCGCAGTCGTTCTGATTCCGTCAATATTATTTTGACAAACTCCCTGGCTATCTCGGGGTCATCCAAAGCTCCATCGAGCAGGGTCTCGGCATATCCCTTGAGAGAGGTAACAGGAGTTTTTAATTCATGGGATACATTAGCAACAAAATCCGTCCGCATCCTTTCCAATTTCCGAAAATCCGTAATATCATGAAGAACCACCACTGCCCCCAGGTTAGAATCTTCCCTGCCGGTAATGGGCGTTATATTTAATTGAACATTTTTTTCATACGGGACTAAGATCAATAACTCCTCTTTTATAGCCTTACCCATTTTAAGGGCTGTTGCTATAAGTGTACTTAATTGGTAATTGCGAATAATTTCAACTTGTTGACGACCGCCGGAAAGGATCGGATTGATTCCAAGAATCTGTCCGGCTGCAGGATTAATCAGCTCGACCCTGCCGTCCTGTCTGAGAAAAATAACTCCGCTGACCATGTTTGCCAGAACCGACTCGAGCTTGCTTTTTCCAGTTGTGACTTCATCAATCGTTTCTTTAAGCTGCTGTGCCATTTGATTTAAGGCCTGACCGAGTACCCCGATCTCATCCTGACTTGTAGTATAGGTACGCAAACTGAAATCTCCGCCTGCAATTTTTTGCGCTGCAACCGTCATTTCCTGAATGGGTTTTGTCAAGCGCTGCGCCAGTTTGAAACCCAGTACACCTGCCAGGACTATGGCCAGCAATAACGCTGTAAATAACATAATCCAAAGTCTGGATAAGGTCATTGTTATCTCAGTAATGGGAAGAGCCAGACGAACAAAACCTTTTATTCCTCCGTCTTTCTTAACAGCCAAAGCCAAATACATCATTTCAGTATTCAGGGTCGTACTCTCCCTCTCTACAATTCCCACCCCATCACTTATAGCCTGTTGAATTTCCGGACGTTCAAGGTGGTTCTCCATTTGAGATGGTTCCTCCTGAGAATCACCAAGTACCACTCCATCGGCATCAATAACTGTTATTCTGGTGCTCGTTACCTTCCCAAGTTTTCCGGCAAGTTCGTCCATTGTCGTGGAAGGCTTTTGAGTATCATATTCATAGATAACCATTTCCCTTACTAACTTTGCCTCAACCAGAAGCTTCCCGCGCAAACTATCCATAAAATAGTTATCAAGCACATTAATGAGGTATACACCTGACACAAGCATTGAGATAAGCGCCAGAGCTACAAAGCCAACCGTAAATTTCATTCTGAGACTTTTCGAATCAATCTCCTCCCTTAAACCTGTATCCTACTCCACGTACGGTCTGAATATACGGATTTTTGGGATCAGGATCTATTTTTTCTCTAAGCCTGCTAATGTGTACATCAACAATCCTGGTATCACCTGCAAAATCATAGTCCCATACCTGATCCAGCAAAAGATCCCTGCTAACCACCCTGCCTTTATGACGGATTAAATACTCCAGCAGTTCAAATTCCTTTGGAGTAAGCTGAACAACCTGTTCATCCACCTTAACCTCATGACTGGAAAGATCAATAACCAATCTGTCCATCGAAATAATCTCATGGTCAGGTGTTTCCTGTACTCTTTGTACACGACGTAATAAAGCTCGTACCCGGGCAATAAGTTCCCTCGGACTAAAAGGTTTGGTGATATAGTCATCTCCACCAAGTTCCAAACCGAGAACCTTGTCCAGTTCCTCATTCCGGGCTGACAGCATGATAACAGGGACAGATATGTCTTCCTTCCTAATCAGACGGCAAATATCATAACCATCCATTCCCGGAAGCATAATATCAAGTATAATCAAATCCGGTTTTTCCGTCCTGATCTTTTCCAGTGCTTCAAGACCATCACCTGAGGTAAGAACTTCAAATCCTTCTTTCATCAGGTTGTAGCTGATCAGACGGGCAATCGCCTCTTCATCTTCCACAACCATAATCCGTTTGCTCATATCAGCCTCCCACTAACAGATAGTTTCCACAACATAAGAAAAGACAAATGCGCTGGTGTGAGGATTTCTATCTTCTCAACCAACGCATTAAATACCAAACTCCGATTTTTTCCAAAACCCTTCATTACCCCATTAACATGTATTCCGTATGGCAAGGCTTTTAACCAATAATCATTCTCCTGCTATAATTTTACTGGTCGGAGCGACACGATTTGAACGTGCGACCTCTACCACCCCAAGGTAGCGCTCTACCAAACTGAGCCACGCCCCGACTTTGTGCCCTCACGATGAAGGCTTATAAAGAATACCATATTAGGGCTGACAACGCAACCCTAGGTTTGTCCGATTACTTCTATCTTTCTTACCCCATCAATTTCGCCAAGCCCGGAAAGGAGATTTTCCGGGGTATCTGCCATTCCTGCGGTTTCAAGGGAAATCGAGACATTGGCAATTCCTTGCAGGGGAATCCCTTGATTGATAGTTAGAACATTACCTTTGACCAAGGCAATAAAATTCAGAACCTGAGAGAGCACTCCTGCTTTATTTTCAAGGATCAGGGAAATGGTAATTATCTTTTCCCGGCTCGCCTCATAAAACGGGAACACACCATCCTTATATTTGTAATAGGCACTTCGACTAAGCCCTACACGCTCGACAGCGTCGTTGATCGTATAGACATCCCCTTGGACAAGGAGCTCTTTTACGCGTGCAGTTTTTAAAATGGCTTCCGGCAAAATATTTTTACTGACAATAAGAAAATCATTTGTCTTCTTGCCAACCACTCAATCGCTCCTATCTCTTCAATCCTTACCGCTGATATATGCCCCCGGTTCACCTACCGGTACGTCAAACGTCATTTATCTCCAAAGGTATCTTTCGATTTTTTCAACTTCCGCACTACCGTGGACTGATTAACACCTAACGCCTCGGCAGCTTTGACTGTGGTTCCGTGAAGTTCCATCGCCAGGGCGACAAGTTGTTGTTCCAAATCATCGATAGCTTCTTTAAGGGGAACCACTTCGCTCACTGTGACTGTCCGAAGAGGGCTCTGGACCTTTTCATAAAGTACGCCGCCGACTTCTTTAGCAGAAATAACCTTTTCGTTAGCTGTAACTACTAACCTCTCGATTACGTTCGCCATCTCCCGAACATTACCAAACCAAGGATAATCCAACAACATCTGAACAGCTTCCGGCGAAAAAACCTTCTCCAACCCATGGCGCTTATTATTTTGCTCCAGATAAAAAAGAGCCAGGGGAATAAGGTCCTCTTTCCGTTCTCTGAGGGCTGGAACTTTAATAGGCACAACATTGAGGGTATAGAAGAGGTCTGAGCGGAAAAGCCCTTTTTCAACTAACTCTTTTAAAGGTCTATCTGTACCTGCCATAATTCTGGTATTGAAGGAACTTATCTCTTTTTCGCCTGTTACCTGCAACATCTTGTCCTGAAGAACACGCACCAGGCGTCCCTGTAAGTTTAGGGGCATTTTACCGATATCCTCCAGGTAAACACTCCCTTGATCAGCTAACTCCAACACTCCCGCTTTTCCGATATTGCCGTTCCCTATTGATACTCCTTGCCCAAAAAGTTCAATTTCCAAAAGTTGCGCCGGCAGTGAGCCGCAATTTAATTTATAAAAAGACCCTTTACTTCGTTTACTCTGGCAATGGATTAATCTGGCAATTTCTTCCTTGCCTACCCCTTGTTCTCCGACTAATACTACTGGTGAATCGACTTGACTGACCCTAAATGCCAGATCCAAGACATTGTTCATAATGACTGAACGTGATCTCAAATCAGCACGCATTTCCTGATTATTCCTCATCTGAGCTATCTCAGACTGATATTTTTCGGCAAGCTGTTTACTTTCCTCAAGAGCTTCTCGCAAGAATACTAACTCACTCATATCTCTGATGTTGATAACAATCTTGGCAATTTCTCCTTCTTCATCATAAACCGGGTTACCCGTGATCGCCAGGGAATGCTCCGCATAAGGCCTTTCCAAAATGCTAACCAAACCGTCCTGTTGTTTTACCAAATGGATAATATTTTTCTGGAAAACGCCTTTATCGACTAAATCCTTAAACGGACTCCCCACCAACTCTTCCCACAAAAGGTTGAGGATTCTCCCCACAGCAGGATTGCAACGTAGAATTTTACCCTGACCATCACAAATAATTAACCCGTCATAAGAAGAACCTACGATTTTCTGGAGTTCCTCAGTAAGTTGTTTTACACTCTGCAGTTCTGGTAAAACTTTTTCTATCTCGGAGACATCCTGGAAAACCCCTACCGCCCCTACAACTTCCCCATCCTTAATAATCGGGGTGCGATTGGTAATATACTGTCTTCCACCCACCTGAAACTTTACACCGAATTCAGGTATTCCGCTGCGGACAACCCTGAGGAGGCCCGTGGGAATAATAACATCCGTTAAAAAGCGTCCCACGGCTCCTTCTTTGGTTGAACGAGTTGGTCTTTCGGCTGCCGGGTTAAGGGATGTAATTATCCCTTGTCTATTAATTGCTAGAATTCCATTATGCACGGCGTCAAAGACCGCCTCCAGTTCACAACTACGTGATTGAACCTCTTGCAAATACGCCTGCAATAACGAATATTTGGATACTACCCCGGTAATTTCTTCCTGGTTATTAAACACAGGGTATATCTCAAAGGGTAAATCCCAAACATCTTCCAATGATGTCTCTTCGTTTAAAGGCAGAAAGCGAGTCGTCAAATAGTCAGCAGCCTTATTTTCCGCAGCATAGTTTTCCAAGCCCTTCTCGTTAACCTGGTCTTTGGTTACCATACCCAGTAAATGACCCTGTTCGTTGATTAAGGGCAAGCCAGTCACCTTTTTTTCCATCATCAAAGTCATTGCATCCCCGATAGTATGATAGTTATAAAGATATACGGAAAGCCGTGACATCACTTGCCCCACACGCAACAAACTATCCCCCTCCAAATTACTATCTATTTGGTTGGATACCAAGTTCGATTTTAGCCACAATCTGATTATGAATATTGGAGGTTCCTTCCAGAGTTTCAAACTGTTTGGCATCGCGAAGCCATCTGCCGCATGGATATTCGGTCGAATACCCAAAGGCCCCGTAAATCTTCATTGCCATGTTTGCCCCGTGAACTGCTGCATTACAACCGGCCAGCTTAGCCATCGAAGTTGCCTGTTGGTTGGGCAATTTGTTATCTTTTAGCCAAGCAGCATGGTAAAGCATATATAAGGCCCCTTCATCTTCGAGCTTCATATCGGCAATCTGTTGCTGGATCATTTGATACGTCCCAATCGGTACGCCAAACTGCGTACGTTCCATCGCATATTTACAGGCGCCCTCCAGGCAAGCTGCGGAAAGCGCGACCGAACCGGTAGCACAACCCATGCGCGTGTTGTTTAACATCCACATGCAAACCAGGAAACCCTTATTCTTGGGACCTAAAAGGGCTTCCTTCGGGAGCACCGCATTCTCAAACACCAGTTCCGAAGTCGGAGCAGGCCACATGCCAACTTTCTTGAGAATGGGAATTCGCGTAATGCCCGGGGTGTTATTGTAGTCAACGATGAAACAGGATAGCCCCTTGGTTCCGCCGCCTTTTTCCGTGGCCGCATAGAGAAGTCCCACGTCGCAGGTATGGCCGCCGGAGATCCACATTTTGGTGCCGTTCACCAACCAGTGGTCACCCTTATCTTCGGCAAAAGTTTTCATACTGGCCACATCGGAACCTGTGTTAGCTTCGGTTAATGCAAAACTGCCTACAGATCTCCCACTTAGAAGACCAGGGATATACTTTTGCTTTTGTTCCTCAGTACCCCACTCATTAATGGTCATGGCCGGTCCCCAGACATTGCCGCTGACACTTAACCTCCAGGAAGTATGCACTTTGGATATTTCGTATAAAGCCAGCACACCTTCCATCCAGCCCATGCCGTTTCCGCCGTACTCTTCCGGCAGGTTCCATCCCAACAAGCCCTCGTCACCCATTTTGGTGAGGATCTCACGGCGATAGTAATGGTTATCTTCATCTTCTTCCACATAAGGAGCTATTTCCTTTTCCGCAAACTTGCGAGCCATATCCTGAATCATTTTTTGTTCATCGGTTAATGCAAAATCCATTATGTGTTCCTCCCCTAAAATAAAATTATTCTTTAAAAAATCTCACCGAAGATATTACCCGGACAATCCTAGCCCTTGATCGACCTCGGTAAGATCATCTGATGGATCGGGGTAATAGATTTGGGGTTTTGATAATTAGCGCACGTAAACGCCACGCAATATTTTCTTAAATCCGGCAGGGTTACCACCTCATCCACAAACCCTGTCTGAGCACAGTATACCGGCCTTGATTTATCGTTGTAATCCTTAACCATTTGATTCATCTTTTCAATAGTCGGTCCTAAATCGCGACCGGCATCTTGTTCCTTGACCAGCCTGCGGGCATAAGAAGCGGCAGCGGCAGTTTCCCCATGCATGACATAAATTTCTGTCAACGGTGTTCCCAGGGTAAAGGCGTTATTTTCATTGGCTTGAGGACCACCCATAATATAATGAGCGGCAGCGGATCCTTTTCTCAGGACAATACACATCATAGCGACATCCGTTTGTTCGATTGAATAAATCAGGCTTTGACCCAGAGCGAGCAATTCAGCCCTCTCGGCGATATCTCCAACATCAATCCCGGTAGTATCTTGAATCCAGATTATCGGCAAGTTATCGCGACCGCAGAGGGTGACAAATTCGTTTTGCTTGATCAGCCCTTGACGATATTGTTTACCGCCGATCCCCATATAGGCTCCATTTGCATACTCCGGATAATTCAGTAACGCTCCTTGTACGTTGCCGATGAATCCAACCGGGAAGCCGTCAATTTTAGCTATCCCTGTGAATACCTCCGGACCGTAACCAGGCTTGTACTCCATAAATTCACTATTATCCGTCAGACGAGCCAAAAATTGAATAACATCATAGGCTCTTTTTTGGTTAGATGCAACGATCATATTTAAATCTTCAACAGGGAACTTAGGTTCGGCAGGTTCTGCCACCCTAAACACTTTGGGGTCGAAGACCGGCATACCCTTCATATAATCTTTGATCCCATCCAGAACGCCCGTTTCGGCATCATAAACTTCCCTAAAATAAGCAGTCTCATCAAAATGAGTTTCTACCCGTCCCGGGGGCTTTGCGACGAATCCCCTCGTAGCATCGATTAATTGTTGGGCCGATTCCTCGTCAAAGTAGCCTTTGGGATTCATCCCGCCCACAATTCCCGCTCCGCCCACGGCAATATTGCAATCCTTATGGGCCAAAAGGATTGTAGGGCTAATTCCCTGGTAACCTCCCCCGGCAGGGTTTGTACCATAAATAGCATTTAAAACAGGAATCCCCAGACGGTTCAGTTCCGCATGTCTAAAGAAAGTAGTTCCGCTTCCCCGCCGATTAGCATAGACTCTCTCTTGCTCCATTAATTTAACCCCACTGCAATTAGTGAGCCAGACTAGAGGAATATGCAGCCTTTTAGCCATGTCGGTTACTCTTAAAATATTCTCGGATTGGCCGGAAATCCAAGCCCCTGCCATGACTTTATTATCAAAAGCAATAATTACTGCCCATTTTCCTTCAATTTTACCCAGACCGTCAATAACCCCCGTACAACCTTCTTCGTTATCGTTCGGGTTAAAAAGGGTATGCAGGGGACACCAGGTACCGGGATCCACAAGATATTCCAATCTATCCCAAACGGTCATCCAGCCTCTTTTCCTGATTGATTCAGAAGAAGAACCGGCGTTCTTAACCTTTTCTATTGCAGCGTTAATAATATCCTCTTGTTCTTGAATAAATTTAACGTTTGCCGCACTCCGCTTTACTTCCCCGGCACTCAAGGGTTTCCCAATATCGTCCATTTTTTCGAAGTAAGGGCGCAAAGCTGTTTGCTTCCTATCCATTAATAAATATCCCCCCTGTTTGTTCTTATCATCAACTAAAGTTTAACCGCATAGGCATGTAAGCATTTTACGAGGGCAAAACTTAACCAAAATATACCAGGTAATGGGTACTTCAGTAACAATCTTTACCCTATGATTTCACCACCTCCTCCTTAGAGATTTTCCCGACACCTTGTAAAGATAAATTGACTCAAGGACAAATAAGTATGCATTTGCGCATAGGCATATTCAAATTTGCCTTTGTACTATTATTTAGTATTTACGCTAGGATATCCATAATAGTTCTCAGGTATGGGATGATCTCCTAGATTCTCCTGGATTCTCCACATTTCAGTCCTTTGCAATTATGCATATTCAGCCTTGTCTGTCCTTACATTATATCATTTATTCACAAATTACAATACTGTTATGCATCCGTGCCGGAAGAATCCTACGCGATCGTCTTGAGTGCCTGCGGTAATATTTAATCAACAGAAAAGAACGCTGGATACCGCACGAGCTGCATTCCAACGTCCTTTTAATACGCTTCTTTGATTTCATACTTAATCTTTGTTAGATTATGATGCAGATTAACCCTCCGCTGCCGTCATTGACTATCCGTTGTAAAGTATCTTGCAGCTTATGTTGGGCATTTTCCGGCATTTTATAGAGTTTATTCTGAATTCCTTCCCGCACCAGATTATGCAAGGATTTGCCAAAAATATTCGACTCCCAGACCTTCTTCGGATCACTTTCGAACTCATCAAGCATATATTTCACAAGTTCTTCGGCTTGCTTTTCCGTTCCGATCAAGGGCGTTATTTCTGTCGTAACATCCGCTCTTATAATATGCAACGACGGAGCACTTGCTTTGAGCTTGACCCCATAATGCCCCCCTTGTTTCACAAGTTCCGGTTCTTCCAGAAACATTTCATCAAGTTGGGGTGTAACAACGCCATATCCATTGATATGGACTTCTTCAATAGCCGTTGAGAGTTTATCCCATTCTTTCTTAGCCTTACTATAGTCTAAAACCAAGCGAAGCAACGTATGATCTCCTTCAATTTCCATCCCGGAGAGATCTTGCAGGACGGTTTTAAAGAGCCCTTCGACAGCGGTGATTTCAACATTGGCTACTCCGGTCCCCAGGTTCATCTCTTTAAGGAGAACATCTTGAGCATATTCACATTCGGTCAAGGCATCCAAGGCTTGATCAATATCCCGCAAACGCCGTACCCCTTCGATCGCTTTGCGCACAGTTTCTTCAAAAGCAGCCCGTACTTGATGAGCGGGGTCGAGTTCCTCAACCCATTTTGGCAGATCAATATTTACTTCAGCTACGGGGAATTCATACAGTACTTCTTCAAGAATCTGGGTGATGTCATCGTTATTCATTTCCAGACAATTCACTGGAATAACAGGTATCCCATATTTCTCCTCGAGAGAACGGCTTATTTCCCGCGTGTTTTCTGCATAGGGATGAGTTGTATTTAAGATCACTACATATGGTTTTCCCAGCTGGCGGAGTTCAGAAATGACCCGTTCCTCGGCATCCTGATAAGCCTCCCGTGGAATATCCGTAATAGTTCCATCCGTCGTAACTACGATTCCGATCGTGGCATGATCACTGATGACTTTACGGGTACCCATTTCAGCAGCAGCCTGAAAGGACATAGGTTCGTCACTCCAGGATGTTTTCATCATGCGGGGCTCTTCACCGTCTTCTGTCTCGTACCCTGAAGCACCTTCTACTGTGTATCCCACACAGTCAACCATACGTACATTCATATGAATTGAGTCTTTAACAACAATTTCCACGGATTCTGATGGAATAAACTTGGGTTCTGTCGTCGTGATCATTCTTCCATTCCCACTTTGAGGAAGCTCATCTTTGGCACGCTCCCGCTCAAAAGCATCCTGGATGTTGGGCAGAACTAGGAGGTCCATGAATCTTTTGATAAAGGTGGACTTTCCTGTGCGAACTGGCCCGACGACACCGAGGTAGATATCGCCCCCTGTACGTTCAGCAATATCTCGAAAAATGTCTACTTTTTCCATTAGTATTTTCCCTCCCTTTTGAGTGCTGTCCCCAATTTGGGAAAGGGCCTCCACCTTATCTCCCCTTCCACCTCCCAGTAACAAGTGGCTTCCCGATAACCGGACTAGCACCTTAAGCAATATAAGTATATTGGTTCCTTTGGACAAATATGACATCACAATAAAAAACGTAGAAAAGGTTTTTATACCTCTTCTACATTTATGAAACAATTATCTAAATATGAATTAATTGAACCAGTTCATTTCCATTACTTCTTCAAGTTCATGGCGTTTCCCCCGCATCATCAAATCCGCTACGGCAACTTTTGGATCGGCACCTTCAAACAGTACTTTATAAGCTTGTTCTGTAATAGGCATCGAAATATTGTTCTCTCTACTAAGCTGATAGGCAATACGGGCTGCCCTAACCCCTTCCACCACCATGCCAACACCTTGAAGCACCGTCTCTAATGACTTCCCCTGCCCGAGAGCGACACCGGCCCGGCGATTTCGGCTGTGCTTGCTGGTACAAGTAACAATGAGGTCACCAACTCCCGATAAGCCTGCGAAGGTCATCGGGTTTCCCCCCAGGGCAACTCCCAAGCGTACAATCTCCGCTAATCCCCTGGTCATGAGTGCCGCTTTGGTGTTGTCCCCAAATCCTAACCCCTCGGCAATCCCGGTGCACACAGCAATAACATTTTTTAAAGCCCCTCCCAGTTCAACCCCGATGACATCAGGATTCGTATACACTCTAAATTCCGGCGTCATCATCAGGTCTTGAACTGCTTTGGCATTTTCTACATCTGAGGCAACCACTACGGTTGTCGGCATATTCTGTCCGACCTCTTCCGCATGACTGGGACCGGACAACACGGCAATCGGATGATGAGGAAGCTCCCCC
This sequence comes from Desulfosporosinus sp. Tol-M2, assembly GCF_059735615.1. Classification (NCBI taxonomy): domain Bacteria; kingdom Bacillati; phylum Bacillota; class Clostridia; order Eubacteriales; family Desulfitobacteriaceae; genus Desulfosporosinus; species Desulfosporosinus sp. Tol-M2. Next base: position 86,735 of record NZ_JCAIJG010000123.1, on the reverse strand, counting down.
GTTAATACTTCAGAGAGACGGAGGTGTGACCCTTCTTCCATTCCCTTGGCCGTATTGACTACGATACAACCCGGCTTCAGATAAGGCTTAACCAAACGGGCAGCTTGTCTGACACTATGAGATGGTACGCTGAAAACAACCAAATCGCCGTTTAAAAGTGAAAGATCCGTTGTCGGCAGAACTCCTGGGGGCAAAACAACGCCCGGCAAATAACGTACATTTTCACGATGTTTGCTCATTAACCCCATCTCATCCGCATGACGACCAATGAGCGCAACCTGATGACCTGCATTCGCTAAGACAACGGCCAATGCGCTCCCCCAGCTTCCAGCCCCATAAACCGCTACATTAGGCATATTTAATCCTTCTCCTTCTCTTCATCTTTCTGTCGAATGATAATTCGGATCGGAGTACCCTCAAACCCGAAATGTTTCCGCATCTGATTCTCTAAATAACGTTTATAGGAAAAGTGCATCAGTTCCGGGTCATTGACAAAAAAAACGAATGTCGGGGGCTTAACACTAACTTGCGTCAGGTAGCGGACCTTTAAACGCCGCCCTTTATCGGTCGGAGGCGGGTTGAGATGGAGCCATTCTCTCAGTAAGGTGTTCAAAGTGGCCGTCGTCACACGGGTTGCATTTTGTTCGGCGACAAAATCCACAAGCTCAATAATTTTTGTGATCCGTTGTCCCGTTAAAGCCGAAATAAATATCATTGGTGCATACTGCATAAACCCTAATTCTTCGCGAATAGTCTTTTCGAATTTGTTAATGGTCTTCTCATCCTTTTCAACGAGATCCCATTTGTTGACCACCAAAATAATTGCTTTGCCTGCTTCATGGATATACCCGGCAATCTTTTTGTCCTGTTCCGTAACTCCATCCACAGCGTCGATAAGCATGAGGATCACGTCAGAGCGATCGACCGCACGCAGAGAACGTACAACACTGTATTGCTCGGTTAATTTATCTATGCGCGCTTTACGACGCATCCCTGCGGTATCAATGAGGACATAATGCTTCCCATCTTGTTCAAAGGGAGTATCTATGGCATCCCGGGTTGTTCCCGGAATGTTACTGACGATAACCCTGTTTTTCCCGAGCATCATATTAACCAAGGACGATTTTCCGACATTTGGCCGTCCAATAACAGAAATCCGGATCACATCAGAATCATACTCTTCTTCAGTATTCTTTGGTAAATTTGAAATCACCAGGTCAAGCAAATCACCGGTATTCAGACCATGTACTGCCGAAATGGGAATTGCTTCTCCTAAGCCCAAACTTAAGAAGTCGTAGAGTTGGCCTTCAACTTGTTCAAAATTTTCTACTTTATTCGCAGCGAGTAAGACCGGTTTTCCAGACCGTCGCAAAGTACGAGCAATCAGCTCATCATCCGGCGTAGGAGGTAATCGGGCGTCCACCACAAAAACTACGATATCCGCTTCTTCCATGGCAATTTCCGCTTGCCGGCGCATCTGAGCGGCGATTGGCGTCCCTTCATCTTTAAATTCTATTCCCCCGGTATCAATCAAGGCAAACTTATGTCCCAGCCACTCCGCATCGCGATAAAGTCGGTCTCTCGTCACGCCAGGTATATTTTCCACGATGGCCACAAGTCCGCCGGTGATGCGATTAAATAACGTTGACTTGCCGACATTCGGGCGTCCCACGATGGCTACAACGGGTTTACTCACAGCATTCCACCTCCAAAGAATATCCGATCACATGTTCTAAGAATGAAAGCCCATCGTTTTCGACGATACGCGCCTTGCCATTAACCTTTTCTTCCAACCATTGCACGCTCAGATCGTCGAGAAAGATGTCTTCATCGGCCTTAAGCATAACACGCGGGATAAGAAACTCACCACCCAACAAATCTCCTAATTGACGGGCTACATCCTGAGCCGTAATTAAGCCCGCAGCCGTGACGGATGAACCAAAAAAATCATTGCGGATCGCGTGGACCGTGAGCTTCAAACCACTTACTTGCTCCATCAAACGGTCCCGCCACAGTTCAAAAAAGCCTTTAGCTGATGTTCCGGTAATAAGATGCACATGACGTTCTATTATTGCTTCCGGCAATTTCCTCCAGGCAACTTCCAGCTCAGTAATAAATTTCCGGACCATTCCCACCCCATTTTCTAATTGCGGAAAATCATCATAAAGTGTAGCCTCAGGAAACTCTCGTCCGGCCAAAACGTAAAATTCATCGGCGAAATAGACAAGATGTCGGCCCGTCTGCTCAAAGAAGCGCTTTTGCCACCTCTCCGCCTGATCCAAGACCTTGTTCGCTTCAGCCGACAAGAATCCGCGCAGTGGTGTAAGCTGTTCGCGGTAGCGAGTTAACCCCACCGGGACTACAGCAATCGATTGTACCGCAGGATAGAGTTCAGCTAACCGTTCGATTGTTTCCCTCAACACATCTTCGTCGTTATAATCCGGGACTAAGACAACCTGAGCATGGACGACAATTCCAGCCTCAGCCAAACGTTTGATTTGTTCCGGCAGCTTTCCCGCTTGCGGGTTTTTCATAAGACAGACCCGAACCTCTGGATTCCAGGCGTGAACAGAAATATAAAGCGGACTTAGATGCATTCGAAAAATTCGTTCTAAATCCTGCTCACTCAAATTAGTCAGGGTGATGAAACTCCCCTGGGTCAGCGATAAGCGGTAATCGTCATCTTTAGCATAAAGCGTTGCCCTCATCCCTTTGGGCATTTGCGCAATAAAACAAAACATACAATTATTACGACATACCTTTAGCCCCTCGGCACTTATTGTCTCTACCTCTAACCCTAAGAATTCCCCAGGACCCTTCTCTATGTCAATCTCCCACAGCTCACCACTTGGTTTTTCAATAAGCAGAGTATATTTTTCTTCCGAGATGCCAAACTGAAAGTCAATGATATCGTTAAGTTCTTCTTCATTCACACTAAGAACGCGATCTCCGACTTGAATCTCCATTTCTTCAGCAATACTCCCAAGGTCAACCGCTGCAACCACAAGCCCCCTAGGCAATAAATTCCATCCTCCTGACATTCCAGATCAGATCATATCATCCCAGCCAATAATCGTTCCCAGGTACTACAAAATTCACACACCTGCTACAGGAGTTCTTGTTCTTCTGAAGATTCGTAGACTTTTCCTCCATTCGCAGGCAACAGCTGTTCGACGATCTCCGTTTCTCTTTCTTTTTCAAAATAATACAGCCATGCCAGACGAAGTCCTGCCCAAACTGTGAACAAGCCCACACCGAAATTCCAAACAAATGGATCAGGGAAATCCGCAAGTCTCACAATCCCCTCATAAGTAAAACGCCTGAAGACTTGGTTCAAAAGGACGCTCCCTGTAAAAGCAGCGGCCGTTCCCCAAAAGGAGTGCGCGGTCAACCAGGCGGCAAAGACCGGTACAACGGTATAAACCCAAGATTCGTAGGGAATAACCCCAGGTGCATTCACGAGAAAAAGCGTTTCCATGCTTAAGACAAAGCTTGTCAAGAGGAGCGGTAAGATCCGCCGTTCAGCACGTTGCCAAGCCCATGCCCAAAAAGCCAGCATGACCGCCAGACGCGCGTAGTGCCAGTGCCAAAGTGTTGTCGAAGGAAAAACTACCTCTCCACATTTTCCTAGCAGCCAGGTGCCCAGCAGCATCAGAAAAAACCGTCGAGAGGCTCGTTTTTCGGTCCAAGCAGCAAGTGCTAAGAAAAGAATCACCCATTCTCCATAGGGGAAATCCAAATGAACCCCTCCTTAAACGGACCCCATACTCATATTATTCCCGTTTAGGCGGAGTTTACACCGAGACGTTGCGCAGGTTCGTTGCAGTATGGCTTGATGGAGCTCTATTACGATAACGGGATATATTTAAGATCAAACCAAGCTCAATCAACGTAATAACCAGGGAACTCCCACCATACGAGATTAATGGCAGGGTAATCCCTGTTACCGGTAAGACGCCGGTCACAACTGACAGGTTAACTGCTGTCTGAATCGCCAACGAGGAGGTCAGTCCAAAACCAAGGAGCCGTCCAAAGCGATCCGGACATTCACGAATCACTCGGTATGCCCGGGCATATAACGAAATAATGAGGCACAATAAAAACAGGGTACCCACAAAGCCCAGTTCCTCCCCGACAATGGCGAAGATCATATCTGTATGGTTTTCTGGTAGAAAACCGTATTTTTGCATACTCCGACCCAAGCCAACACCAAACAAGCCGCCCGAGCCAAAGGCAATCTCGGCGTTTGTAATCTGGTATCCGATATTATCAGCATATTTCCAAGGATCAAACCAGGCCAAAATTCTATCCCATTGATAATGAACGGCTTGAAACTGAGTGCGCCAAATCAGATAGTAGAGCGGTAGTCCAAATGCCGGACAAGCCAACAGAAACCAGAACGTCGGAAGTTCCGTCTGAAATAACATAACAGCACCGGTCGCTGCTAATACAAGCGTCGTCCCTAAATCAGGCTGTTTGTAAACGAGGCCCAAAACGAGAATCGAAACTGGAATCAGTATTCCCAGCGGGGTGAGCCAATTTTTCCCACGTTTGATCGGATATCGGTCCAGAATGTGCGCGTAAAACAACACCAAAGCCAATTTAGTGATTTCAGAAGGCTGAACATTAATTCCCATAATCTTAATCCAACGGGCAGAGCCGGACGTCGCATCCCCTGCGTCCGTACATACTAACGCAATAAGTAAGCCGATACTAATAAGGATGCCCACTCCTGCGAACCGACGCCAAAACTTATAAGGAACTTTAATGACTACAATCGCAAAAAGAGAACCGATGAGTGTCCACTTCATTTGTTTGAAAACATAGAAATACGTATTTTGTGTAGCATTAAACCCTCTCACTGCCCCGGCACTCAAGACCATAATTAAGCCAAAGGCTATGAGGGCAAGTGTTATAAATAAGATAGGAAAATCAATAGGCCGAGTTGGTTTTAGTTTAGACATCTTCATCCCTAATCATGATCTTTATCCAAAGCATCATTGATAGTTTCTGAATTGTTTTCAGATTGCGAGACAATCGCTTCGTTATCACCTGCTTGAGCAATGTCTTTGACCATCTCGCGCATACTTAGGCTTAACCGTTTCGCCTCCGGCTTACATTCAATAACCTTGGCACTAACCTGATCCCCGACCTTCAGCACCTCTTCTACTTTATTGACGCGATGATCCGCTAATTGCGAAATATGAAGTAATCCATCCACCCCATCTGCAAGCCCCACAAAGGCGCCAAACGGAACGATGCGCACCACAACTCCTTTTACAATGGAATCTATCGGATATTTTTCGGCCACCCGAACCCACGGATTTTCTTGAAGCTGTTTAAGCCCTAAAGATAGTTTTCCGGTATCGTGTTCAAATTTTAATACTTGGACTTCCACTACGTCCCCCGTTTTAAGTATCTCCGAGGGATGCCGGATGCGGGCGTAGGCCATTTCCGAAATATGAAGCAGTCCATCAAGCCCACCGATGTCTACAAATGCACCAAAATCGGCTATCCGTCGCACGACCCCAGTCACAATATCGCCGACTTGAAGGGTCTCTAATAAATGTCTGCGTTTATTCGCCTGCTCTTCTTCCAAAATAATTTTTTGGGAAAGAACCACTTTCCGTTTGGCAGGATCAAATTCAATGATTCGAAGACGAAGGGTTTGACCTAAAAACTGGTTCAGGTCTTCGACATAACCGAGTTGGAGTTGTGAGGCAGGAACAAAACCACGTATTCCCACATCAACCAGCAAACCGCCCTTGACAACCTCAACGACTTTTGCTTGAATCTCCTCTTTACTCTCAGCGAACTTTTCCAGTCTTTCCCGTGCTTGTTCTTCATCCGCTTGCCGTTTAGAAAGGACGGTATACCCTTCTTCATTTTCAACACGAATTACCACTGCGGCAACTTCATCTCCTATGGATAGGAGGTCCTCCGCGCGTATTTGGCGGATCCCCTTTTCGTCGGTAAATGGGATGATACCCTCTGATTTCCAACCAATATCCACGAATATCTCATCATTTGTTATTTTAACGACCTTACCAGTCACCCTGGCTCCCAGGTGAACATTTTGAAAACTCCCTAACCAATTGGCCATATCCATTTCATTTTCATTCATTTCGAACATTGTTTGATAAACCTCCTCAATTATCCAATCTGGTGAAGAAGCCCCTGCAGTTAAACCCGCACTTTTTGCTTCTTTAAACCAGTCAGCTTCTAATTCCTCCGCTGTTTCGATCAAATATGTTTTCGTGAGTTCCGCACAAATACTCGCTAATTTTTGAGTATTTGCACTATTACGCCCACCCACAACTACCATGACATCAACTGTTTGCGCTAACTCACGAGCAGCCTTTTGTCTTTCTGCCGTTGCGTTACAAATCGTGTTGTGCACGGTAAGGTCTTCAGTATGGAGTTTTAGCTCTTCGACAATCCCTGCAAAACTTTCCGCGAGTTGGGTTGTCTGTGCTAAAACGGCTAGTTGCGGGTAAAACGGAAGTTCTTTGGCTTCCTCGAGCGTTTGAAGGGATAAAGCCTGTTTTCCTGCCCACCCCAGAATTCCCTGTACTTCCGGATGAAGTTTGTCTCCCATGACAATTACTTGCTGCCCCCTCCGAGCAGACTCTGCAGCCAGTCGTTGAGCTTTCTGAACAAAAGGGCACGTCGCATCCACCACTTGAATTCCTATATTTTCAGCCCCCTGATAGACACTGGGTCCTACACCATGGGACCTGATAATCAGGGTTTGTTCAGCTAATACCTCATCCAAGGCCTGAACAACATGAATTCCTTGCTCCGCCAAGCGTTTTACAACCTGTTGATTGTGAATGAGTGGTCCGAGGGATACTGCCGATGAAGTTTCCACTGTCCGTTCCGCCATATCCAAGGCGCGCTTAACACCAAAACAAAAACCAGCTTTTGCCGCCAGTTTGACTTTCATAACCATTGACCTCCATAGATCTCCATAATAATCGTAAAGCATAAGTTCTCTACTGTGTTCTTAAAATCCTGCTATTTTGAAGGAGTTTATATCGATAAATCACTTTCCTTTCGCTAATTAAGATAAGGTCATCTTCCAGCCTCCTGCGTCAACGCTACAATTTTAGCTGCCGTTTCTTCCACACTCAAACCCGTGGTATCAAGAATGACAGCATCTTGGGCTGGCTCCAGCGGCGAAACCTCTCGTTCAGTATCCTGTCGATCCCGTTTTCGCATATCTTGAGCGACTTCTTCAAAAACCACATTTTTTCCCGCTTTCACGAGCTCCCTCCATCGGCGATTTGCCCGTTCCTGTTGTGATGCGGTTAAAAAGATTTTAAGAGAGGCTTCTGGCAAAACATGTGTACCTATATCACGCCCATCCATAACTACTCCCCCTCGCTCTGCCTCCCTGCGCTGCAATTCAACCAAACGTTCCCTAACCCCCGCATAAGCTGCAACGGTAGAAACTGCGCGAGAAATTTCCGGACTTCTAATCACCTGTGTAACATTCTCCCCATCACACCAGACCGTTCCTTCATCCGTATGATCCAGAACAACCTCCGCCGTTTTGGCAATTTGACTTACGTTAAGTTCGTCTTCAAATTGAACTTGGTTTATTAGGACTTTATAAGTGATTGCCCGATACATAGCCCCGGTATCCACATAGAATAGATTCAACTGCTTGGCTACAAGCTTAGCTACCGTACTTTTACCGGCACCTGCAGGACCATCGATGGCAATTTGCAATACCTGTTGTTGTTTTTGCTTCACACAAAATGCTCCTTTTCTTTAAATCGGTAAGCTTGCTGCAATCAATGTCGCAACTATGTTATTTAACCCATGTAACGCTATCGCAGGGTAGAGCGATTTATACTTATCATAAAGGTAAACTAAGACCATTCCTAAGATAAAGCGCGGGAAAAATCCGTAGGCTTGGAAATGAAGAGCGGAAAAAATCATAGCGCTGAGCACAGCTGAGGTCCATTTTCCTAAGTACGCTTGCAAGCATCCAAAAATAATCCCCCTAAATAACGTTTCTTCCACCATGGGAGCTAATACGCCCGCAATAACCAAATTCAGAATCAAGGAATACCATGTGGCTTGTCCTAATAATTTGACATAAACATCTGTATCGGAAGGGGTTAAACCATGCCGGTAGAGAAAAATTGCATAACTAATATTTATAATCCAGGTTAAAGCATATAATTTCAAGATCTTTGGCAGTAATTTTTTAAGCGGCACAGAACGCCAACCAAAATCCGCCCATTCCCAGTGCCGGATTCTTTTCATGGTCCAAATCAAGAGGGCAAGAGATAACTGCGTCAGAAACGCGTTAAGATACATTAAAAAGCGTTCATAAGGCCAGCGCTCCATTAACCAGAAGGTTCCAAAAGCCAATATAATATAAATGCACACAATCCCGCCTAAAACTATAACCAGATCTACCCAACTCAAGTAACGTTTCAGAAGAAAATTCGATTGGATTTCTTCATTCATTGACATACCTCCAAAATAATTTCCTTAAATTCCCTGGATGAATATAGTTAAAAAAAGCCATCCTAAGAACAAAAGAAAGGAGGAGTTACTATGTTTTATCATCAAAAACACACTCATACCCATGGGTTTCTCTTTATACTTAGTTTATTGGCAGCTTTCTTACTCGGTCGAAAATCTGAACAGTATGGTTTTACTATTATATCACGCAGGTGTGGATGTAATCCCGATGAAGAGGATAAGCAGGATATAAAGAACGACCCCGACATTTCCGCACAGAGCTAGCCCCAATTACCTCCAAATTGATGTATATTCCTCATATCCATTAACTTAATTCCAGTATAACTTACTTTCACCAATAAGTAATCGCCCTACGTGGTGTACCATAACCGAAACTCCGAGATTATTCCCGGAGTTTCCTATTTTATACTAGTCAGAGCTCCTCTTCAATCGTTACCAACTTTATTCACTACCGAATGGGCTTAAAATTCTTTACCTTGTATATCACAAGTAAATTTGGGTAATAAAAAGCGTGTTCCTGCGTCAATATTATTGAAGGCTTAAAGCCCATATTCTTAAAGCCCATATTCTTAAAGCCCATATTTAGCTAACTTTCCATAAAACGCCGAGCGACTTATTTTGAGAAGCCGGGCTGCAGCACTTTTATTTCCATTCGCTTTTCTCAGGGCTTCCAAGAGAATTTCCTTATCAACATCACCTAATAGTCTACGGTAGGTTGATGGTTCCAGCGGCTCGTTAGGTTCCACGGTTCTCCAGGAGCTCATAGGCTCTATGCGGGCTATGGGTTCCAGCCCCAACCGCACAATTTGGGTTGGAAGATCCTCGAGCCCAATTTCCCCTTCCCAAACATAATTGGCGGCTCTCTCAATAGCGTTTTCCAGTTCCCGAATGTTTCCAGGCCAAGCATAAGATTCTAAAGCATTTTTGGCCCGGGAATTTATTCCGATGACATTTGAGCCTAAAATTCGGTTGTATTTTTCAATAAATGATTCAGCTAAAATCAGAATATCTTCAGAACGCTCGCGTAGCGCAGGCAAATTAAATTCGATGACATTGAGACGATAGAAAAGATCCTCGCGAAAAGCGCCCATCGCGATCCTTTTCCGTAAATCTCGATTCGTGGCAGCAATAATTCGCACATCAACCCCGCGAATGCTTTGTCCGCCCACCCGGATAAATTCTTTTTCCTGTAACACCTGTAAAATTTTAACTTGAATCGACAGCGGCATATCCCCAATTTCATCCAGAAAAATTGTCCCGCCATCCGCACGCTCAAAATAGCCCGATTTTCCCTTTTTAGACGCTCCGGTAAAGGAACCTGGGGCATAACCAAACAGTTCCGATTCTAATAAGGTTTCCGGTATAGCTGCACAATTCACTTTGATAAAAGGATGTTTCATCCTAGGACTCGCAGCATGAATGGCATGGGCAAAGATGTCCTTGCCAACTCCACTTTCCCCGGTCAACAGGACCGTCGAACTACTGCGTGCAATGCGTTGGGCGTCCTTTTTCATCTTATTGAACTTTGGATTTTTAGAGACAATATGATCAAAACTCCTAATCTCTGCTCCCCGTTTTTCCAGTTCATTGCGATAATATTGAACCTGTTGATTTAACGAAAACCATTTTCGAGCGATCTCTTCAGTGAGCACATTATCTTCAAGATAGACTGTACTCACCACCCCCGTTATCCCAATTCCATTGTTCTCTTCTTGCGTAATTGGGATGTGAGAAACAATACAGTTTCTCCCTTTTATGACACATTCGTCAACTTCGGCTGTACCTGTTTTCAGGACTTGAGCCGGACTTTTCGTTTGGAGTAAAGCATCCACCGGTCTGCCTGTGATATTTGCAGAGGGTTCTGCGAGCAGCTGACTGGCCCTCTCATTGACAAATCTTACCGTACCTGTCATATCCGAAACAAACACACCATCCGAAGAAGCGCTGAGAACTCCACTAAGGGTTGACTGCAATTCTTTGACTATTTTCAGTTCCTGGGCAATTTGAATAGCGTACGAGATGTCCAAGAGCGCAATGCTTGTTCCGATTGGTACTTCTCCTTCCAGGATCGGTACTTGATTTACAATCACATGCACGGATTTCACGATTTGTCTTATACCTAAGCGGCGTTTCTTGGAAACCGTAATCTCCGGGAGGATCTCTTTGAGACTAATTCCTTTAACCTCTGATGCCCTAAGTCCAAACATTCTTTCAGCGGCGGGATTAATCCGCAATATTAATTCCTCACGATTAATAATAACGATCCCCTCGGAATTAGCCCGAAATAATGATTCAAGCAGAGCAGAGGAAGTCATGATCACATTCAGGCTTTCGCGCAGATATTCTGCGGTGCCTATCATTCCTACCACTTTATTCGAGCCATCCACGACAACAACATAATCAACCCGACTTCGATTGATTCTCACTACGAGTGATATTTCATCATAGGTGAGATCCGATGATACAAAAACGGGATCAAAAACCACGTACGCATTGCATGGATCATCAAGGCTTAAGCCATCTAATAACGCCTTAAATAACCTTTTTTTCGGAAAGACGCCAATAAGGTTTTCATCCTCGCCAACGACCGGAAGCGTATTCAATTTATATTTATGGAAATGCCGAATCACGGTTCGGAGGGAATCACCTAAATGAAGAACCTCAAATTGTTTATTCATCATCTTCTCGACAATTAACCACGAAGCAGAATCCAAAACATTGAAAATATCCATTTTACTTCTTCCTTCTGTAGGTCATGACAATTTCCGCTGAAATATCCCCAAGTGCCCCCAGCGGAATAACAACTTACGAATCCCTGGCATAATGATTTCTACCCAGACTCAGGTCTTCCGCCATAAACTCCTCCATCGAGCCGTCAGGGAAACCGACGATCAGCCCTCCTCTTGCGCTGATATCTACTGCCCGTCCCTGCTCAGGACCACTATCCCTATTGATGGATACATCCCTACCCAAGGTTACATTGTTATCGATCCATTTCATTCGAAGATAGGAATGTCCTCCGTGCAGAAAACTCTGATAGTGCCCCTCCCAAGAGCTAATAAACTGCTGCAGTACTTTCCAACGCGAAACATTTTGTCCTAATTCCATCCTCAGTGAAGTACTCGATTCCCGGCAATCTGGAGGAAGTTGATGGGCATCGAGATTAACATTAATGCCAACCCCCATAATGACGTATTCGAGAGCATTTTCAGTAAAACTACTTTGGGCGAGTATGCCGCAGACCTTTTTGCCACGTATGACTATGTCATTGGGCCATTTAATTCCCGCTGCACAGCCTGTCGTTTTTTTAATAGTTTCGGCAACGACCACCCCACATAGGAGTGTGAGCTGAGGAATTAACTGCCTATCGATTTCAGGCCTTAAGACCATAGACAGCAAAATGCCCTGGCCTGCCGGACACACCCACTGGCGTTGCAACCTTCCCAGGCCGGAAGTTTGCGTCCTGCTCAGTACGATGGTACCTTCTGAAGCTCCGGAGCGAGCCAATAGTTGAGCCACCCTGTTGGTTGACGTTACTTCCCGATAAAGAAATACCTCCTTACCCATCCAATGGATCAATTTATGGGGCAAGGCAGCCTCTCCATGGACCTTCTCCTCTATTGTTGCCATATTCCCGAAATCCACCTCAATCCCCTTATTTTAAGCATATATACCTTATTGCCCGTATAGCTGCCGCCTATTTATTATTACCACATCTTGTTCCAGAAGTAAACGGAACTACAGACGCAACAACCTAAGCGCATTACCACCAAGAATATTTTCTACACCCTCCGCCGGTAACGGTAACTTACGGATAGCTTCCATATTGTGCTTGATCCTGGACATACCCGGCCAATCGCTGCCAAAAATGACTTTAGCCGTGTTGCGAGCAAGTTCAGGAAAATAGGTCAACAGTTTGGCCGGAGGAAGACCGGCCAGCTCCATATAGACATTAGCGTGCAGTTTAGAGAGAAAGAAAGCCCTGTCGTACCAGAACCCCCGACCCGAGTGAGCCATAACCAGATTTAAATTCGGGAAATCTACCGCCACATCATCCAAGTGCAGCGGATCTCCATACTTTAGGCGAGAACCCCGAAAAATTGATGATCCGGTATGAATCAGGATGGGAATGCCTAAATCCTGGGCAGCTTGGTAGAGCGGGTAGATTCTCTGATCGTTGAGGTAGTAATGTTGGTAGGTGGGATACAATTTTAACCCCCGGAAACCCTCATCTTCAACTTTGTGGCGCAGTTCGTCACCCAAGTTAGAGAAAATATAAGGATTAACGTCACAAAATGGTACCAGCCTCGACCGACCCCGACAGAAGTCTCTCACTTGCTCATTCGTGCAGACCCCCGTAGTAATAGGACTCAACTCTGCAAGCACGCAGGCATAATCAACTCCTTCTGACGTTAACAGTTCTTCAAAAGCTCCCGGGTCATTATAATGCTTAATATAGTCCTCAAACCCTACCGGATGAGCTTGCTTCAACCACTCAGTTACCCACGGCTGGTAAGAGGTATATAACCCCAGATGCACATGAAAATCGACCCGCAGCTTAGGGGATTTTTGGTCCGCAATTTCAAGTGTCAAATGTTTCCATCTCCTTTCATTATACAAGATCATTTAGAAGCGCAGACCTTCTCCAGGTTGTTAACGCTAAAACAATACTGAAACGTTACAAACTCGCGTTAGTCAACACGAGTTTGTTAGCATCCTAATCCTCCCGAGGAAAGGAGTATAGAGTATAGAAAATATGTTTAAATGGAAAGTCGCCCTGAGCACGGTTCACCCATAAAATACAGCAGCTTTCATTATTACTTTGTTGGCTATAGTGCGCTTCATTATTATAAACTAGTCGGGGTCGGCTTGTAACCCGTAAGTTCATGATTTTCCCGTTAATATACGGTACCCTTAAACGGAACACATGTTCTATTTAAGGGTGGTGGCATATGATACCTGCCTGCATTATGAACCCTGACGTTTATACAGCCCGAATCCCCCGCAAAAACCAATATTATCGGTGCGTGGAAACACATTTTGAGGAACTGGCAGCTTCAGCGGCATAGATGTCTATTTATTATAAATTAAAGTATTAAAAATAAGTGCAAAAAGGAGGTCTTTTGCAAAACCCCCTTTTTATTCTTCAGTTAATCTTAGAAATCAGGAGTTAAAACAATTCTCTTCATTAATTTGCCGGCATGAGTCTCTTCGAAAGCGGTGGCGATCTGGCTCATCGGCCGTACGTCTACGAATGGTTCAACCTTGATTTTTCCATCCAAGACCATTTTCAGGACTTCGGGGTAGTACTTGGGCAGGCAGCCCCATGTCCCTTCGATTTCGGCGTCAAAGGCCATCAGCTTGGAGATCATGTATTCAATTTTCTGCATGCCGAATCCGACAACCATCATTTTGCCCACAAAGGAAAGGAAATTCAGGGCAATTTCCTGGCCCATTTTTGTCCCGGTGGACTCGAAGATTTTCCACCCTACGTTGTGAGGCAGACCATTAGCCTTGCAGTAGGCACGGAATTCTGCAGTAATGGCTTTCATGTCTTTGTCCTGCGTGCTGATTGCACAGGTTGCGCCGAAGCTTAAAGAACGCTCCAGCTTTTCCTGGTTGCGGGCAATGGCTACTACCGCCTTTGCGCCCATAGCGCCTGCAAGCTGGGTCAAGTAGCTGCCGACTCCGCCCGTTGCGCCGGTTATCATTACAAGATCCCCTTCCTTAACACCGGCTTTAACTAACGCCTGGTAGGGGGAGGTAATCGCATCCGCCACTACAGCCAGCCACTCCAAAGGCATGCCTTTTCTGTCTCCGACTAAGCAAAGGTCCTCTGCGGGAACAGGGATATGGCTAGAGAAGCCGCCGTACATGCCCAGGCTGTTGCCGGGCATTTTCTGCGCCAAGCAACGGTTGCCCCTGCCGGAAGCGCAGATTGCACATTTATTGCAGCCCATGACTGCCGGAATAATAACTTCCTTGCCGACCAGATTGTCTGGTCCTGCAACAACCGTACCGCTGATCTCGTGTCCGAGGGTCAGAGGGGGTTTGTTGACGGTTGGTACGCCATCATAAAAATAGCCAACGTCAGTGTGGCAAACGCCGCAAGCTGCGACTTTCACCAACGCTTCACCCGGCTGCAGTTCCGGAACGTCAATGCTCGTCTTCAGTAATTTACCGGGTTCAACCATTTGCCATGTGTCAATCTTTGAAGGTATACCCATTATAATTTCCTCCTTATAACTTTTTAACTTTACTACCTAAAACTTAAGGTCGGCCGCTTATTTCGCGGTTTACTTGCCCTGCCAGACCGGACGCCTTTTTTCATTATAGATTGTCTTAAATTGCCTGTCAAGTGGATTAGGTTATTCTTTCCATGGTAGAACCCTTACCCCTGTTCGATAACAATACCCTGGTCAACTTCAAAATTTTTAAGTGAAAATAACCTTCTTTTGTCGGATATCTACAATACCCTTTTGGGTAATGCGCACATACGGTAAACCAGTAAAGCCTAAAAAGCCCAGTCCAAAAATCGGATCATCCCATGGACAACCTTTTTCTTGTAAGAACGTATTCAGCTTTGTTATGTCCTGTGCTAACTCTTCTAAATCAGCAGTGGATAAAACCCCACCAATCTTCATAGGTAACTCTGTAACAAGTTGACCGGCTTCATAGATAACGATTCCGCCGCCCAACTCCAACATGCGGTTAGCCGCTAAAGCCATATCCTGCTCATTGTTACCTACCGCCATGGGGGAATGAGTCTCATGGGCAATACTACTAACAATTCCCCCGACCACAGCACCAAAACCTGTGAGCAGTCCTGTTAGCCAAGAATTCCCGTCTGCCGACCACAAAGATATTTTCAAAAGATCGGGACTTCCCTGTATTTCTACCTGACCGTTATGAACCGGCAGAGTAAGATTTACAGGTTGCGTAATGGTCTTACTAATCATCTTGATACATGGAATTTCTGCCGTATCCCCCACTGATTTGATCGAAAAGTCCTCAGGTTTAACAGGCGTTCGGGGTATTCTACCTTCCCGCCAATCCTGTGCCCTGACTTCAGGAAACATGGGGATATCAGTTGTTAATTCACCTTTATGGGCGACTGCTTTACCTCCGACCCATATGGTCTCCGGTAAAGGATTTTCGAGGTCTTCTACCAAAAGCATATCTGCTAAACGTCCTGGGGCAATGCCGCCAATATCATTATCTAGCCCTAAATAAGTTGCGGGATTGATCGTAACCATTTGAATAGCTTTCAGAGATGGAATCCCAAATTTCACCGCCTCAGAAACTAAATAATTCAAATATCCGTATTTTAAAACGTCCTGAGGACTGAACCAGTCAGGACTGAGCATTACCCTGCTGGTGTCGAGATGAGGATTTTTGGTAATCAATTCTGATAAAGGTTCCAAGTCAGCGCGGATTGAACCATGCCTGAGGATCGTATACAAACCCAACCTGAGGCGATCTAAAGCTTCCGCAGCTGTAACACTTTCGTGGCAGGATGTGAAACCACAGGATATCAAGGCATTAAGCTTTTCATGGGAACATCCGGCCATATGACCCTCAATCCGTTTCCCTTGTTCCCGAGCATAAACCAGTTTGGCAATAAACTCCCGTTCCAGTTCCATGAGCCTGCCCCAACACGTTACTTCACTTACAGCCAGAACCCTGGGATTTGCA
This sequence comes from Desulfosporosinus sp. Tol-M2, assembly GCF_059735615.1. Taxonomy (NCBI): domain Bacteria; kingdom Bacillati; phylum Bacillota; class Clostridia; order Eubacteriales; family Desulfitobacteriaceae; genus Desulfosporosinus; species Desulfosporosinus sp. Tol-M2. Next base: position 70,538 of record NZ_JCAIJG010000123.1, on the reverse strand, counting down.
AGAAACGACGCTACTACATCCTGAGTAAAAACATCCTCGCCTTCAAATTCAGGTAAGGGTGGGAAGACCGCCGGCGCAGCCAGGTAATAACGGAACGGAATGTCCGCAGTGGCGTCTAACATAAGTTTCAAACCTTTAGGTCCTAAGGCCCCACAAATATCATGGCTATCTGTAAGCATACCAGTAGTTCCCGTAGGTAAGATCTTTTTAGCCAAAGCCAGAGGATTGGAAATAAAATCAGCGTGGCCGTGAACATCAATAAACCCCGGTAAAAGGTACATCCCCTTACCGTCAACGACCTCTGTTGACGGTCCAATTTTTGCCCCAGGACCCACGTATGCAATTCGGCCCTGCCAAACAGCTACTTCCTGTCCCCTCAGAATTTCGCCTGAATATACATTAACTAAGTGGATATTCCGGATAATAAGCTCGGGAAATATTCTACCTAAGGCTACCTTGATAAGGCCTTCTCTGGTATTCAACACTTTTGTCATCTCCCAAATTATGTTTGTTTACCAGGAACTGAGAACACACCCATAGGCTCACGAGCCACTTCCTCCCCTGAGCCATCCTTACATCCGCAATTAGTTGTCAACTGTTCACCTACTTTCTCCTCTAAATGACTAAGTTACTAGATACTTAAACCTCAACTATCGATAAACTGACAATTTACCGCTATGATAAACTGAAAATCTACCGCTAATCGCTTTTTTATGCAAATATCATGCCCGTTTCGCTTACTGTCATACCATTTGAGTATCAATCTGCTGACATTGCTATTTTAACCGTCAAAAAGCAACTGTCAACGGATTATCGCCAGTCAATTTGTCTAAAGTTCTTCATAGGGGAATGCTAAACCCCACTGCATATTTGCAGTGGGGTTTAGCATTCCCCTTGCAAAAAGTCTGTTTGGATCAGAGTTTGTCCCGAATCATATTTGCATCATAATAATGCGAATCTGATTCGGTTGTTAATTCACTTAGCTGGAGGCAGAACTTTTACAATTCCAGCTTAGAATGAAAACATATATGTCTGAATAAATATTGCATGCAGAGCTTTAAGTGAAAGGGGACTTTCTGAATGTCCAATGCACATATTAAAAAGATGTTTCCCGGTGCCCTTACCTCTCAAGGGTTTTACTCATTCTACCATTACATGATTCAACAAAATGCTAACCAAATATTCGTTCTCAAAGGGGGGCCGGGTGTAGGTAAATCAACGTTTATGAAAAAGATTGGGCAAACTATGTTAGATCTCGGCTACGATATCGAATACCATTGTTGTTCCTCAGACAATAACTCAATTGACGGGGTGGTTATCCCAAATTTTAAGATTGCTTTATTAGATGGAACAGCTCCCCATATCGTGGATCCTAAAAACCCGGGTGCCGTAGATGAAATCGTTAATCTCGGTGAATATTGGGACGAAGCTCTGATCAAGCAGTCCAAACAAGAGATTATATCCTGTAATGCAAAAATAAACGGTTATTTTCAAAAGGCGTACTTTGCCTTACAAGAAGCTAAGATCGCCTTAGAAGAATGGAAATCCTACACAAAACCTTATCAGGATTGGACCAAAATTAACCAGATGACATTGCGGATTGAGAAAGAAATTTTTATTTCTGCGCCAAAAGCCCTAGGGAATGAACGGCATCTCTTCGCATGGGCTCATACACCACAAGGAAAAACAGAATTCATCGATACGCTGCTATATGATACGGATACGCTCTATATGCTAATAGGCCAACCAGGGATTGGTAAATCCACCTTTCTTGCTCGAATAGCCGAGCGAGCATCGATTTACGGCTTGGATGTTCAGTACTATCACAATACCCTTGATCCTGCAATGCTGGATCTCATCATCCTTCCGGAACCTCGGATTGCTTTCGTTATTAACTCTGAGCCCTATTCCTACACTCCGAAGTTTGATGGGAAAATTATTACGTTAAATTTCGAGCAGAGCCTTAATGTGGCTCAACTCATGGAAGACTGCGGAGGGGAGCTCCAAGATTGTCAACATCGGGTAAACCAGCATATTACGCGAGCACGGAAGCATTCGGAAAAAGCGAAGGCAACCCATGATTTACTCGAAACATATTATGTGCCAGCCATGAACTTCTCTGATATTGAAAAGAAGCTGAATTCCATACTCCAAAGGATCCTTGCTTTTGAAGAACAACCTGCTGTTGCACCAATGACAACCATTTACCCATAATAAATTTATTCTAATATTTAATTCCCCTTTCCTTTAATTCATGCAACTTATTTTGAGAACATTCCTCGCACCTAAACTCTGGGTTTTTATCTTGTGTTTTATCGTAATTTGTCGTTTTAACTAATCTAAAGCCCTTTGAAACCTGACCACAATCAACGCATTTTATTTTTTCCTGAATTTCCCAGAGTGGATAATAGACATTATTTTTAAATATATATCTATCGACCCAGAAGAATATTAGTGCACCTATAAAATTTGCAACTATAGTTTTGATCGTAATATTAAAATTCATATAATACATACATAGCGCTAAAATCGGTGTACTGCATTGCCAACGTATGATGTAGAATACATACTTTTTAAGCATTATTATCTAATCCTTTCTTTATCCCACAACTTCTATTATCTAAGCTTCTTAATGGTCATTATATCTATTAACGGACCAGTTTATCAATACAGCCTCCCCGCATGGTCTGTACCAGAGACTGGATGCACTATCGTCTCCGAAAAGAGTTTTTCGCCTGGATGAGTACAGGCTTTTCTACCTCTTTTTGGGTACGCACTGCTGAAAGGCAAAAAAATGATTGAATTGTATCATAATAAGTAATAAAATTAAATGATTATTGAGATCATTAGGAGGCTGTATTTATGATAGAAATTGCTTTAACCAAAGTAGAAAAAGTGGGCTCTTTACCCATCGACAATGAACTCGGTTTTGGAAGAATTTTTACTGACCACATGTTTGTAATGAACTATCTGACGGGAAAAGGTTGGCATTCCCCGCGCATCATTCCTTATGCTGATTTTCCTGCCAGTCCTTCGATGATTGCCTTACATTATGGTCAAGCAATTTTTGAAGGAATGAAAGCTTTTCGCTCCGATGACGATCGTCTTCGGGTATTCAGACCATATGAATATTTGAACCGGTTTAACCGCTCTGCCCGATTTCTTAACATTCCCCAAATGGATGTTGAACAAATCCATACGGCATTATTTAAACTTTTAGCTTTAGAAAAGGACTGGATTCCAGGTAAGCTTGGTACTTCCCTTTATATCAGACCCTTTGTTGTCGCTGATGAATCGCAACTTGGCGTCAAGGTAGCGGACAGCTATAAATTATTTATTATTCTTTCCCCAGTCGGTGCTTACTATAAAACCGGCTTTAATCCCATTAGCATTAAAGTTGAAGATAAATATGTCCGGGCTACTAAAGGCGGGCTAGGTGAAGCGAAAACACCGGCTAATTACGCCATGAGTTTAGCCGCACAACAAGAAGCTTACGCTGAAGGTTTCGGACAAGTTCTCTGGTTGGATGCTGTCCACCGCAAATATATTGAAGAAGTAGGGACCATGAATATTCTCTTCAAGATTAATGGTGAAATCATTACACCGGCCCTCAACGGCAGTATATTAGGGGGCATAACCCGTAAGACCGTCCTGGAATTATGCCGAAGCTGGGGGATAAAAGTATCTGAACGCCAGATTTCTATTGAGGAAGTATTTGAAGCCCATGCCAAAGGTGAGTTAGAAGAAGTTTTTGGTTCCGGTACCGCTGCGGTCATCTCCCCTGTTGGCGAGCTATCTTGGAAGGGACAAAAAATCGTCATCAGCAATAACCAAACCGGTGAATTTGCACACAAGCTCTTTAATTATGTTACAGGCGTACAGTCTGGAAAAATTGCGGATCAATTTAATTGGATGGAGGAAATAAAAAGTTAATCGTCTAATTGCATCCCTCAGTCCCATTTCTTATTAAAAAATACCCGTTGGACGCTCTTTACGTGTCCAATGGGTATTTACTATTCACTAAAAATGAAGGGTTGATTTAGTTGACCTTAATGCGTTTGCCTTCCTTAAGCCCTGGGAGCTCAGGATCTAGAAGGACCTGCTCTCCGTCGCGGAGCCCTTTTTCAATGATCGTTTCTTTATCGTTTTCTAAGCCCTTGGTCACAGGTTGTACGATAGCCTTGCCATCGCGTACCAACCAAAGTGCTTGCCCTCCTTGATAAGGGAAGAGTGCAGTTTTGGGAACGAGCAGACAATCAGTTTCTTGATGGGTGATAAATTGAACATCCATACTGCTGCCGAGAATTACCGGTGTATTGCTTTCGAGCAGGAGGGTTACTTCGACCCGGTTTTCTTTAAGTCCAAGAGAGGAGATCCGTTCACTCGCTGACGGGGCGATCGATTTAATTTTCCCGGTCAGCAATATATCGCCGGAACTTGTTGCCTGCAAAATATTAACCGAACTTCCCGGTTTGATATCCAGCGCATCACTGGCCAGGACATAGCTTTCCAGTTTATAGCCTTGGGTTTGAGCAATTGTGAGCAAAAGCTGCCCCGAGGGAACGACCATCCCCGCTTTGACGGTAAGATCTTTAATGATGCCATCCTGTGGTGCGGTTAGCTTGGTCCGTTGAATTTTATCTTCCAGCTGGCTGATCTGAGCATTTAAAGCTTGCTTTTGACCTGAAAAATTAAGCTCTGTTCCCGGAACGGGTATTTGCTGCTCCTCGAGAACCTGAATGGCGACTTTTTGTTGTTCGAGGAAACTCCTGGCTTTATCTGCTTGGCGCTGTGCTTCTTCGTACTCAACAAGCGGAAGTGCGCCGGCCTCATAAAGGGCTTTACTTCGCTCCAGAGCTTGTTCTTGCGTAAGAAGATCCTTTTCCGCTTGCTCGATCAGCAGATTTTGTTGTTGGATGAGGGCAGTTTGGGGAGCACGATAGGCGGCTTGCAGCCGCTGTCCTTCTAAACTGATAAGCTGGGCTTTCAGAACATCAATTTGGTTTTGAATATCCTGAGTCTCAAGTTCGACCAACAGCTGTCCTTTGCTGACGTAATCCCCGTTTTCGACGTGCAGCGCTTTGATTTTTCCATCGACCGGATTAAAGAGCGACGCTTCCTTTAAGGACAGGACTTGCGCTTCTTCCGTAAATCCTTTTGAAAACTCCCCAGAATGTACCGTTAAGACTTTTCCGTTCAGCGGTAAAGCTGATGCGGCAAAAACCCCCGCTATAATCAGAAGCGCAATCAGACTCAAAACCAGAATCTTTTTGGTTAGCCCTTTGATCCGGAACTGCCCGATCATTTTATTGGTAACCTGTGTTGGAGTGGGACTTTGCAGTGACATAAGGCTCCCTCCTTGTTATAGACTTTGAATATAAAACCTTATGCCGCATATGCGGCACCATCATAAGAATGAAAACGTGATCTGCATAAGCCTTACTCTTTAGTGGCCATGATTTCAACGAAGGGTAGTTTTTTAATCTTGCGATACGCGCGGGTTTGGGCAATCCACATGGAAAAGACAGTGCCAACTGCAGCACCGATCAGTGCAGAAAAAGGAAGCTGCGCCGGAATGGAATATAAGTCAGTGCTTAAGGCTTGAACCATACCTGCCAGCAGAGCATAGGAAAGGGGAATCCCCAGGAAAATGCCAAGCAGGGTTAAGAGCCATTGCTCAGAAGTAATCACCCGCAAGACCTCCTTTGGTGTCAGACCGAGCACCCGCAGCGAGGCAAGTTCACGTTGTCTCTCTGAGAGTGTAATAATACTGGAATTAAAAATAAGTGCAAAACCGGCGATTCCGGCCAGAATGGCAAAGATATAGGTAGTAAAACCATAAGAGCCCATCATCTCAAGGATCTTCGCCTTACTTTCCTGGCTATCCTCAAGGGAAGAGACCTGGCTCGCGTCCCGATATTTCTTTTTAAAGGAACTCCGCTCTTCCGGATCCATTTGAATCAACATCGAGGTACTGATATCGCCTTGCTGCAGGAAATTTTGCAGGGCCTTAATTTCCATAAAAGCATTAAGTCCAATATACTGCGGAACGATTCCCTGAACAACCAAGCTTTCTTCCTTTGAGCCGATCAGCTCGCGGCGAAGCGGACTTTCAACCGTAAGAAAATCCCCGGCTTTAACCTGGAGAAGATTGGCTAAACGCTCGGAAAGCAGAATTCCACCGGTTGGCACGGCAACTTTTTGCTCATTTTTGTCTAAGATATTATACAGTGTGGCATCAGGCGATAAACCCATAATGGCAACTTCTTTTTTCAGCCATTGATTTTTTAAAGTTACCGGGACTTCTATAACAGGCTCGATTTTGGAAATCCCGGGTTCATGCGCAAGTGTATGAAGCGTCGTTTTCGTAGAGATTGGAGAAGTAAGGGAAAGCTTGATATCATATGTTTGCACTTTATCAAACTGGTCGGTAGTCAGTGTATCTATCATACCTTGCATAGACCAGGAAACCGTCATCAGACAAAAGACGACAGCCATGCCCAGGATCGTAAATAAGCTGCGTACGGGAGCACGCATCACGTTGCGGATCCCCATTTGCGCTTGAGAGGAAAGTTTAGTCCACAGCCAGGTTATTCGTTCGATAAGGGTTTTATGTGCTGAACCGGGGGCAGCAGGGCGCATGGCATCAGCGGGTTCCAGGCGGAGAATATTGAGGCTGCCTTTAATACCGCTGAAAAGACTGAAAATCAGGGCAAGAGCGATTCCCAGGATAAGGTATTTAAAAGAGAAGGTACCATGCAGACCGGGCAAGGCAAAAAATTCCTGATACAATGAAGTCAACGGATAGGATAAGGCAATACCGGCTAATCCCCCCAGAATTCCTCCCAGACTGCCAATGATCAGGGGGTAGGAAAGATAATGCAGGATTATTTCCCGATTTGTGAAGCCAAAAGCCTTTAGTATGCCAATGATTCCTCTTTGTTGCTCGATCATGCGAATGAGCATGGTATAAAGGATAATTGAAGCAACCCCAAGAAAAATAACCGGCAGGGTTTTCGTCTCCCCTCTCAGTGAATTCAATTCACTGCTGAGGATGGCATGGCTGGTTTGATCCTTGCGGGGAATAATGCTTTGGACGCCATATCGTTTGAGGTCTGTTTGCAGAGTATCTTTGACTGCATTAAAATCAGCTGCGGGCTGTAGGGTAAAAACAATATCATTGACCTGACCGGATTCCTTAATCAGGCCTTTGAGCGAATTAAGCGGGATATAGGCAATTCCAAAGGTTTTAGGATCCGGATAAAGATCTTGCGCGGTTCGCATGGAATAAATAAACTCCGGACTTTGGGCTAAGCCCACCAGAGTGAAGCTGACTCTTTTTCCTTCCAGGATGAGGGTTAAGGTATCTCCGAGGGAAAGGTTATTTGCGGCATAAAACTTCGGATCTATGAGAATTTCCGCGGCATGTTCATCGGGTAACCGACCGCTGCTGATTTGAAGCCGGTTTAAGCCTTCAGAGCTTGACAGATTCATGGAAACGAGGCGGAGTGAGCGGTTAGGCCCGCCTGTTTCTTTTTCATAAATATTAACATCTTTTACGATCCGGCCCTCAACTTGCGCGATACCCGGCAGATTGGCTAAATCTTTAACTTTATTTTCAGGGTAGCCCGTCAAACGGATAAAGCCGTCCGCAAAGTTAGTTTGCGCGTAAAAGTTCTCTTGCGAACGTTCTAAGTTCTCGAGGATAACGGACATGGAGGTAAAGGACATCAGGCCGATGGCAATAACCACTATGCAAGCGAGATAGATCCCAATATTTTCTTTAATTTCCCTTAGGAGTTTTTTCCGCAAGACTACCATGACAATTCCTCCGGTGCAAGCGGCTGTTCATTAATTGTCACGCGCTCCATGGCGCCATCTTTGAGATAAAATACACGATTGGCCATTTTAGAAACTTCTACGTTATGGGTGATAACGAGAATAGTCATCCGATAGTCTTGATTAAGCCGTTTCAATACCTTGAAAACCTGAATTCCGGTTTGAACATCCAAAGCTCCCGTCGGTTCATCACAGAGGAGAAGAGCAGGTTTTTTAACAATCGCCCGGGCAATAGCTACGCGTTGCTGTTCCCCGCCGGAGAGCTGGGATGGAAAATGATCGGCTAAGCTGCCCAGGCCGACATCCCGGAGAACCGTTTCAATCTTAAGATGGTCAGGTGCCAGTTCAGCTGCTAATTTGACATTTTCGTAGGCGGTCAAATTGGGCATCAGGTTATAGTGCTGAAAAACAAAACCAACTTCATTGCGGCGGTAAAGGGTGAGTTCTGCTGCACTCGCTTCATGAAGGGGTTGTTCTTTGTAATAAAGCTCACCGGCTGAAGGCAGCATCATACCGCCAATAATGTTAAGCAGCGTCGTTTTACCTGAGCCGCTGTATCCGAGGACGACAATGAATTCTCCTTGAAGGACTTGGAAATCAATTCCCTTTAAGACTTCAGTTTCCACTGTTCCGGTTATAAAGGTCTTCCGGATTCCTTTTCCTTCGAGCAGGATCGTCAAGCGACTCACCTCCTAGCGCAATTAAATGACTTATCCAAATAGCACAAGCCTTATGTATCGTCTGAAGTTGCGCACCCAAAAATGGCTGGCATTTAGTTTGCAAAGGTGAAAAATATAGCTAAAATCCGCATGAACACTGAGTTTCTGGTATTATTAGATGACGATCCAAATTAACCAAAAATAAGGTGTTAGCATGCGGAAACTGTCAAAGAAATTGAAGACGTGCTCCAAAGTCATGATTATTCGATTTACAACATTATATGTGAAGGAAGGAAGACATTCAAGCTTAAACACAGTGCCATCTGATCCAATTACTGGCGATAAATAGACAAAACCGCCACCTCCAAAAGAAAATGCCCATTTGAGGTTAGAATTCTGAGGTCTTAAACTGAGATTGTCTTCATTAAAGCTCTAATAAATTTTATGAATCTTATAATTATCACTTAAGCTTAATGATTCAGTTGGCACCGCTGTTACTATTCCGCCAATTACTTCTCCATTAATAATAATCGGAAAAGAAACAGCATAGTATTCAATCCCTATAACTTCAGCACCGATTATTTCCTTTACTTTTTTTCTTGTTTGAATTGTCTGATATGCCGCAGAACCAGATAAAATAGCATCACCTTCTTTTACAGGCAAGCTGATTGCTACACCATGTTTAATAGTAACATATTTCTCGCGATCAAATAAAGCAACAAAGGCTTTCCCAAAATTAGCATCATGAAGCATATCAACGATTTGTTTGAAATGTTCAAGCATATTTTTTCCCCCCATTAACCAATCCGGGCGTAATAAAGTTATTTTTACGGGCGTGCTTAAATATACTGTATCCCCTCATCATATACAGTCACGGTTTCCAGTCCGTCTTGAGTTACCAGATAGGTATTTTCAATTCCTGCGACGCCGTCCGGGAAGGTAAATTTGGGTTCCAAGGCGAAGACCATACCTGGCTCCAGCGGCGTTGTGAATCCGCGTCCGATAACCGGCAATTCATCCAGTTCAATGCCAACGCCGTGACCGACAAATGCCAATGGTGTCGGGTAGCCTGTAAAATGCTTGGCAAACGGACTTTCATCAGCTATTTGCCGCGCCAAATCGAAAAGCTTCCCACACGGTACCCCCGGCTTGGCCAGTTTCCGGATCTGCTTCAGGATTTCGATTGCTACTGCGTAGGCCTGCACCAGGTGGTCAGGTAATTTCCCAATGCAATAAATCCTGGCCTGGTCCAAGATGTATCCATCGCAGATAAAGCCGAAGTCCACTAACACAGACTCGTTCCGGCCAATCAGCTTATCGCTGGCACCCTGCGCGAACGCCGGGCCGACCCCTTTGCCTCCAACCGCTCCCCAGAAATAGCTGGGATCGGTATTTTGCCCGGATACAACATGCGTTTGAACCAGATCCTGATTGAATCCTCGTATTCTGCAAAAACCAGGGTGGCCCTTCTCCCGGAAAAAAGCGTCAACCATCGCGGCCACTTTCAGTTCCGACATACCCTCGCGTAAATTTGCCTTGACAAAGGAAAGTAATTCTGCGTGTACCTTGGCTCCGTCTCTGATTATTTCCACTTCATAATCCGATTTGACCATACGCACTGTGCGGATTAGAGAACTGACATCAACAATATTAGCCGATTTCACGAGCTTCTGATAGCGCATATACGTGTTTGCAGGCAGCACATCCAGCTCAAAGCCCAGGGTTTTAAAGCCACTATAGCCATATAACTGGAGAACATTAAACAGCTCCTTAAGGCTGTCCAGGTAGACTATATTGTCCAGTGAGGACTCTTCCCTGGCCCGTTCATAACTCTTTTTCACCAATAGTACCGGTTTGCCCTCTGCCGGAATAAAAAGGTGGGATTGCTGCACAGTCCCGCTGAAGTAATAGAGGTCAGCGTTTTGAACAAATATTACCCCGTCGATATCCTGTTGTTTTAAGAGTACTTGCAGCTTAGCAACCCGTTGGTCCAACTCTTTTTTCGGAGTATAGCGCACAATATTATCTCCTTCCTTTACAATTATTACAACTTACCTGAATTTGCATCCTCAAATCACTAAATTTCGTATTCCATCCCACTAGTGCGATACCCGATTTTACCAGGCATATTTTACTGGGCATATATTTTAATATTTCTACATTTTCCCCTCATATCCTTCCTTGATAGCAAAATAATCTATCGGCACCTAAAAGCGCAAAAGAAAACGGGACAGAATGCCCCGAAGCCTTAGATACCAAAACAACTTAAATTAAGAGTGACCCTCCTCATACCTCATCTCCAATTAGAATCAATCATTAATAATGGTCTTTGATTAACTTTTCAATTGCGTTTACATCCTTGTTAAACATCGGTTCTTTTTTATGTATTACACCATTTTCATGCCTTATTCCTTCCTCCTGGCCTTATCTTCTCAATCATCATCCCGCTCTTCAACTCAAAAACAAAATACGTTGGCGAGAGACTATTTCCCATTTTTTCATTTTCAATCCATGTTTTACCTTCATTCGTTCCTGCGATAGGTTTATAATGCATGAATGCTTCCTTAACAAACTTGCAGGCCTCCATTCAGGGGTAGTTCCAGCGTGGTATCCGACATCTTCGGCAAAAGCTCTCCGCGCATTATTAACTACATCCTTAGAAAACCGGAAGATACAGATTTTGACGTTGATAACTCCTGAGATATAATTATTTGTTATCAGCCGCCGGTTCAGGAAACCAGTGGCGTGTTTTATTTATAAAGCGCACCAGCAAAAGCATAACGGGAACTTCAGTCAGTACGCCCACCGTACAGGCGAGAACGACCGGGGAATCAGGACCAAACAGGGCGATTGCCACCGCCACCGACAGTTCAAAGAAGTCCGAAGCCGCTATCAATGAAGCAGGAGCCGCTATATTGTGCGGCTGCTTCGTCAATTTGCACAGATAATAGGTAAAATTGGCAGAAATCACATTTTGTAGGATTAACGGAACCGCGATCAGCAAAACATATAGTGGTTGCTCTATAATAATGTCGCCTTGGAAAGAGAAGATGATGATCAAAGTGAGAAGCAGCCCCAAAGTCGTGATCCCGTTAAATTTGGGAACAAACTTTTCATTGAAATACTGCTCTCCCTTTTTCCGAATCATGAAGAAGCGCGTGAGTGAGCCGCCCACGAGCGGAACAACAACGAATAAAATAACAGAAACAGCAAGCGTATCCCATGGGATATGAACGCCATTTACCCCAAGCAGCAATTGTACCAGCGGCACAAATAACACGAGGATCAACAGGTCATTGACTGAAACCTGCACGAGCGTATGTGCAGGGTCTCCCTTCGTTAGATGGCTCCATACGAACACCATTGCCGTGCAGGGCGCTACTCCCAACAATACAGCCCCTGTTATGAAATCCTGTGCCAAGTCTGCCGGGATGAGGGGTTGAAAAATGACCTTGAAAAACAGGGTCGCCAGCCCAAACATCAGGAATGGCTTGATCAGCCAACTGCTGCCGCTGGAAATCAAGATACCCGAAGTGTTCTTCCCGACATTCTTGATGGATTGAAAATCAATCTTCATCATCATGGGATAGATCATGATCCAAATGAGAATGGCAATCGGGAGGTTTTGGCCTGCGTATTGAAATTTTTCCAAAACTGCCGGAATGCCGGGCAGGAATTTTCCGATCAGGATACCTGCCGTCATGCACAGCAATACCCAAACCGTCAAGTATTTTTCAAAAAAACCGATTCCCTGTATTTTTTCTTTACTCATATCGTATCACCGGCCTTCTCCCAACGTTCCATTGCATCCTTGTGTGTCTTAGCTCAAAATCACTTCTGTTTCTCATTATTTACTTTGCCATTGAACCGGAACAATAACCATATTCATCTCACTTCCGTCTTTCATGCTTACTTCATAAACCTCCAGCTGCCCTTTCCCCACAGATGCCGGTGTGAAACTTAATTGTGCTTCAAAGTCTCCCCGCTCAGGAGCACCTGCCGCAGCCATGGTCGAACCCTGAGCCAAAATATTTCCATCGGCATCTCTCAGGCGGTAACTTACCATAGCTTCGAATATCCGGGCATTTCCTTTTATTCTTACAGGGCTGATTATAGTTTGATCGGCTATCGGAGAATTAACCCAGATGACCGGTTCGTATACCGCACTAAGATTACGTTTAAAAGGCTGTTCATAGAGACCGACATGTCCCCACCAACCCATACCATTTTCCGCCTTACCATCAACTGTAAACTGAACCTGTTGAACAGTCGGAAACTCCGTTAGAGTATTGACAATACTCGCTATGCCCAACGCTTCCCCAGTTGAACCGACATTAGCCTTAAGTACCTCTCCGGAGAAATCGACTGTGGCCAGGCCATTCTCAATTTTAATACCCAGAATCTTCGTATCTGCCGGCAACACCTTGGTAGCTCCTGAAGTAAGAGGATTTCCCGAAATTAACTCATGTAAGGCAGCCCGGGCTACTTCGACCCTTTTCTCAACCTTGTGAACTTCACGAACAAGGTACATTTCGTTATTTTTATCTTTCAAATAGTAAACTGCCACATTCATGGTCTGTATGGCCTGTGGATCAGATGGTACAGGTTCTGGAACAGGTTGAGTCTGAGCTTGACAACCGACAAGCCCTGCCAGTCCAAATAAGATCACCAAAGACGTAACAATCCTAAAAATCTTCATCTTCATAATTCTTTTGACTCTCCCTTCTCGATAGATAATGCCGCTAATCTGCGTACTGCTCCAGATAATGCTCAATATATTTCCGTGCTTCAGCCGCCGGCCGATAGACCCCAAAGTGCCCCTCGCACAGGATATCCGCCTTTAATTCAAGGAGCTTTTTCATGGAAGCCTGCCACTGGTCTGAGTCCGCGCCCCAGGACGTATTGAACGGGCCATGAATATCCTGCCCAAACAGAACCCATTCCCCGATATTTTTAGGTAATTTTCGCTAAGTTCCCCCCAAAGTCCTGCAAAAGTCTTAGCTTTTCAAAATATAACTTTTTCGTCGTTACACAGACTCTCGTTATGTTATATAACTTGTTAGGAGCTGAGCGGATGAAATGCTAGATCCGCATCCATGCAGATGGCGCCTTTAATAACACCACCAGTACAACTAAGCTAATCAATATGGCAATTATTACAGTCGCTGTAAACCAATTCTTCGATTTAGTTGCCCTCTCTCTTGCCTCTTCCATCATTTGACCGGGAATCATCTTGTTAATTATTGCAATACCTAACGGAACAAGCACCAGGTCATCAAGAAAACCTTGAATTGGAATAAAATCGGGGATTAGATCAATGGGACTTAATGCATATCCTACTACGAGTACTATAAACATTTTCACATACTTCGATAATCTTGGATCTCTATATGCAAAGTAAAAGGCCAATCCGTCCGATTTTAGTTGTTTCGCCCGTTGTTTCAATTGAGTTATATTCATAGAAAGCAGACAACCCCTTTTGTTAATCGACTTGTCTGTTTATCATTGCCACATTCAGGATATATATCATACAAAATCTTTCCGACAATTATATTTACCCCAGATATTTTGCCGCTGATTTCAAGGCGTTTGATACTTTACGATTGGTCTTTTGCGACTTTACTTTTAATATTTCTCTATTTTCTTTCGGCATAAACTGCCTGCTATATAAATATAATTATAAAGTTGGTGTAAGTTTCTATAACCTTGCGCTAATAATGGCTTTTCGCCATTGGTAACATTAAGATAAAGGAGAGTATATAAAAATTGAGATTATTTGTAGATTATATTAGAAGTAGGGTCAAAAACCTAAAGTGGGTTTCTAAGGCTGTGGGGAATGCCCATAATAATTTGATAGAGATTTCAGGCTATTTACCAATGATTGAGGTAATTAATGACCTTGAAGAATTTGATTTTCTTTATCCCGAGATAAAGTTTCTAAAAGAGATAACACAGATGTTTGATAGTAAAACTTCCACTGTAATAATTGGAAGAGATACCTTTAATTTGTGTGAAAGTCATTTAAAGAGAGTGCATTTAAAATGTAAAGCAGTTATTGAGGCTATTGACCAAGTTATGCCCGAACAGAAAATGAACTCAATTAGCGTTAAACTCCCACAGCTTAGACTCGAGTTTGACAGTAAAAATGCAAAACCAGAAGCTGCCGATTTTCAATATCCGCAATCGAAGCGGGATTCCGGGTTTTTAATTAGTTAAAAATTCAAATCATATATGTAGTGCCGCACGGTGTAAATTATATGTTATAATTTATTTTAAAAATTTTTTTCTTCAGCACTTTCAATTCTTCATTGTAATTCTTAGACTTCATATTTGGGAATGCCTGCAATATTCTTTTCTGACCCAGAAATGACTTGTCAAGCATTTGAGCCAACTTTTCATCTTGTTCTTCAATAACTCTGGTTGCAATAGTCTTACCTTCTTCTATTACCTCAATAGCATTATCCTTGAGTTCTGCCATTTCAGTTTTTAATTCCTCTGTTTTTTCCATAAATAGGATACTTTACGATGAAATTTTCTCTCCGAATATAATCTGAAAGATTTCTCATCTTTGCGGCCATCCGATTGATTTGTTTTAGTTGCTTACTGAGTTTAAAAATAGGTTGCACAGTTGCAACTATGTCTATAGCTAAATAAGTATAGAAAATAATGAGAATAATTTGTCCAACTCTGATATCTACAAGCAACACAAGGTTTTGGATTATCGGGTGTATAACGTTCATTACAAGCAAGCAGACAAGACCCCACATAAGTGAAAATTTTAAACAGGTATAACCCCCTATATTAAAAGGCAGATCTGAATAGTCCCACCATTTATGAGAGAAGATTTTATTAAATGCCCATCCAGTGAACCATTCCAACGCTGAAGTCAATAATACTGAACCAAGAAACAGCAAAAATATATTTTCTCTTAGTGGTGTCAAAAATGCAATTATTATCACAGCTCCGACGCCGTAGATAGGGCATACTGCTCCATTCAGGAATCCACGATTAACAAACTTTCCTGTGTTCACAGCTGCATATGCAACCTCTGCACACCAACCTAAAAAAGCATAAATTAAAATAAACCATAAATATAAATACATTTTACTACCTCACCCTGTAAATATATTTACTTCATTCCATGATCTGCTTTACCTTGCTATGCTCTTCATTCTATAAGAGTAACGAAATAACCTTCTCAAGAGCAAAATGCGCTGGTGTGAGAATATCAATCTTCTCAGCCAACGCATTAATTATTTGTTCATCGTTTTTTTTCAATCCTCGTCTTGGTCCTTTTGCTTTCTTTATTGGTCTTTGACGGAGACGCGCTCAGTACCTTATTGAATTCCTGCAGTCTCTTGTCCGCCAGATTAAAGACGCTGCCCTCCGGGTATTTGCCGTGTTTGTTCTTTTCGCCCGCCGGTATTCCGCTTAACAATTCAATCCCCTCTTCTATTGTTTTGACAGCATAGATATGGAAGCTCAGGTCTTTGACTGCATTCATCACTTCGTCTTTTAGCATCAAGTTATCGATATTCTGTGCCGGGATCACAACTCCCTGATCACCGGTCAGACCTTTGGCCTTGCAGACATCAAAGAAACCCTCGATTTTTTCCGTGACCCCGCCGATAGGCTGAATTTCTCCCAACTGATTGACCGAGCCTGTCACAGCCAGGTTTTGTTTTAAGGGAAGCCCTGTCAGACTGGATAGAATCGCATAAAGTTCGGTACTGGAAGCGCTGTCTCCATCCACACCCTCATAATTCTGCTCAAAGGTAATCTGCGCCGTTAAACCCAGCGGTCTTTCCTGGGCAAATTTACCACCCAGATAACCGGCTAAAGTCAGCACACCTTTGGAATGGATATTGCCACTCATGTCAGTTTCCCGCTCGATATTGATGATCCCGCCGCGGCCGGCATAAGTTCGGGCTGTAATTCGCGTTGGCATTCCAAACATGTAATTGCCCATGCCTAATACTGCCAGTCCGTTTACCTGACCTACTATATTGCCTTTAGTATCAATCAGGATTTTTCCCTGCAGGATCATCTCCTGAATTTTTCCCTCCAGCCTGTTCGAACGATATTTGCGTTCCTGAATGGCTTTATCTACATGTTTCGCGCCCACATGCTCGGACCCGTTATTATCAGCCAGAGCAGCCGCTTCATAAACGATCTCGGAGACCTCGCTGAAACGGGTGGACAGCTTGTTTTGGTCCCGGGCCAGGATAGAACCATATTCGATCACCTTAGCCAAACCATCCCGGCTAAAATGTCTCAGATTTTCCTGCCGGCAGATCTCACTAACAAAGGAAACATACTGGTGCAGGTTTCCCTGCGTCCGGGGCATTTCAATATCAAAATCGACTTTAACCTTGAAGAGCTTCTGAAAATCCTCGTCCAGCGTGAAATAGGAATAGAACAGCGGACTACCGATTAAGATAATCTTGACCTTAAGCGGAATCGGCTCTGGTTTAATCGTTGAGACGAAGCGGTACTGCTCACCGATATTTTCCACCACAGCTTGCTGATACTTCAGCGCCCGCTTAAGAGTATCCCAGGCAAACTGGTCCGTCAGCACATCCTTGGCCTGAAGAACGAGATAGCCACCGTTAGCCCGCTGCAGCGCTCCGGCTTTGGCCATAGTAAAATTGGTATTTAAAGCAAACATTGCGCTCTTGTACTCGATTTTGCCAAACAGGTTGTAATAATTACAGCTTAGTTCGAAGATAGCTGGCAAACCCCCGGTCTTTTCATTATTCACAAACAGATTCACTTTGTAGCGGGTAAAGGGATCCACCTCATCCTGGGGCATCGGGAAAGGCAACGGCGAGGGTGTGATAGAACCCCTGAAAATGCCGAGGTTTTCGATCACATCTTTCAGCACCTCATCCAGATACTCTGTAATTTTGGTAAATTTGCTGTATTTCTCTTTCAGCTTGCCGACCAGGTGGCTGGCAGCACCGAGTCCGATCTTTTTTTCCAACTCCGCAGTTTGTTCATTTACCTGTTTTTCCGACAAACGGCCTTCATGAATGTATGTCTCGTCCAGTCTCTTTTGCAGTTTGTGTGCCTTTTTCTCAAAAGCCCGCTGTTCCTCATCAGAAAGCTTATTATATTCTTCCGGGTTCAGCGGTTTCTCGTCTTTGATCGGAATAATCTGTAAGCCCTGGGGCGTGCGCCGCACAACAAATCCGGCTTCCAAGCTTTCCTGCTCGGCGATATGAAATTTTTCCTCCATCTTCTGCTGAACCGCCTGGATGATTGCATCCTTCTGCTGCTCAAAGTCATTGCCTTCAAATACTTTGGTGATGGCTGCCGTCAAATCGGTAACCAATTCATCCATGTCTTTCTGGAACCAACGACCTTGTCCAGCAGGCAGTGAAATTGCCAGCGGCCGGTCGGGGTCACTGAAATTGTTGATATAACACCAGTCGGAAGGAGTCGGGCCTTTGTCCGCAATCTTGGAGACAATCGTCTGCACATATGTACTTTTACCGGTACCGGTC
This sequence comes from Desulfosporosinus sp. Tol-M2, assembly GCF_059735615.1. NCBI lineage: Bacteria > Bacillati > Bacillota > Clostridia > Eubacteriales > Desulfitobacteriaceae > Desulfosporosinus > Desulfosporosinus sp. Tol-M2. The sequence goes on along the minus strand of NZ_JCAIJG010000123.1, from coordinate 52,534 downwards.
GGCCCCACAACAAAGATATTGTAACCCTGAGTATCCATATCCAAGCCAAACTCCATGGAATGAACTGCCCGGTCTTGCCCGATAACACCCTCCCGGGGCGGCACATCCAGAGAAGTTTTGCAAAAATCCAGTTCATTATTGTAGTCGCAGACTTTCCTTAGCTTCTCTACCGGAATCCTGAACTTATTTGTATTCTCCATTTATAACCATTCCTTTCGCTTCGCTCATTCCTTATGCAACTTTTTCTATTCCAAATCTGAGGATTGATTCAGTAAATCTTTGAGTTTAATCTCAGGATGATATTTTCAAAGCAATATTCACAAAATCTAAAGTTTTCATCACAATTAGTATAATCATAGTCGGTGTTATGTTCAATAGCTTGTTTTTGCTAGAGATTAGACCTCTTTGTAATTTAAATATCTTCTTATCGGAAACTAAGAAATAGGAGTATAATAAGAAAGAATATAGAAAGGGGGTATCGAAATGATTGCATTCATAATTAGTCCTCCTAATAAAACGTGACAAAGGTCGCACTAGACTTCATCTTTCGTGGCCTTTTCTTTTCGGGTTATTTATCTAATCCTTGACAGTACCTCAAGTGTTCGTTAGTATCTTAGTAAATGCTTATCTCCGCGTTACAATGGAAAAAGCGGGGGCAAATATTGATATGACTAAGATACTGCCTTATATATATAAATTGCAGTTTTCTGGCATTTAAAAGGAAGTTTTAAATGGAAACAAATAACTGGATATTTGCTTTGACACTTTCCTTATGCGCCGGCCTGTCTACAGGGCTTGGCGGTTTTCTTGTGCTGCTGTTTAGGACGACAAATAAAAAGTTCTTATCAGTTGCACTCGGTTTTTCAGCGGGGATCATGATTTATCTATCATTTATGGAGATCCTTCCGGATGCCAAATCCCACCTGATTCTGAGCATGGGGGAAAAGGCGGGTGGGCGGATAACCCTATTAGCTTTTTTTACCGGGGTCCTTTTTATTGCAGTAATCGACAAACTCATCCCTACTCTTAAAAATCCGCATGAAATGCACATGATTGAGGAAGTCGACGAGTGCGAAGTATCAGTCGAAGCCCAAAAACTAATGAAAACCGGTGTTCTGACTGCTTTAGCTATTACAATTCACAATTTTCCTGAAGGTCTGGCGACTTTTATTTCAGGAATAAGTCAACCCAAACTTGGGATCGCCATTGCTATCGCGGTTGCCATTCATAACATACCAGAGGGAATTGCGGTTGCCATCCCTGTCTATTGTGCTACAGGGAGCAGGAAAAAAGCTTTTTATTATTCTCTTTTGTCCGGGGCGGCTGAACCACTGGGGGCAGTTCTTGCATTTCTTTTCCTTGCTCCTTATATCAATGCGACGGTGCTGGGATTCATTTTTGCTGGGATTGCTGGAATCATGGTTTATATCTCTTTTGATGAACTGCTTCCAACAGCAAGGTTATATGGAGAACATCATTTGACTATCTATGGTCTGCTGTCCGGTATGTTTGCTATAGGAATATGCCTGTTGCTTGTGTTTTGATATAAGATACTATTAGAGTTTTTGCCCTTTCCAAATTGAATTGGATCAGAAAACAACAGGCAAACTGCGCAATCAGGCACGGGAAGCACCCAGGGAATTTCTGAATCGAGAGAGCCACTACTACTTCTACGGAAAGCGCTACTTGCTGCAAGTAGGGATGAGCTTAACAGATTAGCAGTAAAACATGAAAACTGGAATTACTGAAAAACCTTTGTGATATAGAGGATTCGATATTGTAAGTAATACTCTTGAAAAAGTCAAGAATTAGGCAGATCGCCATCTAATTCAGGCGCAATGGGGCATCAGCCTGAATGTAATTATCAATCAAGTGGCGCATATGCTGGAGCTGTTTCCGAAAAGAAACAGCTTTTTACTACGTTCGCCATTATCGGATGCGGACTGGGCGAGAGTGTCGCCTTGATTACCGATGGGCGGTTCAGCGGCGCAACCCGAGGCGCGGCCATCGGTCATGTTTCTCCGGAAGCGGCGATTGGCGGGAATATTGCTTCAGCTGAGTGTTCTTGCCCTTTTCTCCGTCCAGAGCCTTCTGGAGATCGGCTTTTTCCTGCAGGGCCGGTCCCGATCCTGAAATGCCTGTTCCCGTTCCTGAAGAGCTTGCTCCTGCTCCTTCACTGATCTTGTTAATTTCAGCCGCGATTACATGTGGCGTGCGTCAGCTGATGAAATTAGTTTCAGTTGTTGTATCAGTTATGATATCCACACTCCTTGGGGCTAAGCAGCTCCTTCTAACTCTTGACTTACCTTAGAGGACATGGTAATTTTATCCTAACTGAAACCTTAGCGTTCATTAACCCTTAATTTTAGGCATAGGTTATTGCCGCTAATCTATATTAGCGGACATTAGATAGGGGGCGTTTTCATGGCTATAAGTAATGATGATTTATTAAAGCTGGTAAAGCTACTCCCAGAAGAGGCAAAGCAATCTGCTTATGATTTTTTGAAATTTTTAACAATTGGGCATAAGCGACCCGATTGGGATGAAATTGACCTATTGGAAACGGACGATATACCATTGAGTGAAGAAGAAGAACTGCAAATGAATAACAATACGGAATTTGTGTCATGGGAGGATGCAATGCATGAGCTCAATTTACCAACTGACATTAAACCGTGATTCGTTAAAATTTCTTGCCAAGCAGGAAAGAGCTGTTCAGGTACGTATTCGTAAAGCAATATCAGGCTTAGCCATTCGTCCACCGATTGGAGATATTAAGCTTCTTAAAGGTCAAGGAAAGTTAATGCGTTTACGAGTTGGTACATACAGAGTAATTTTCGAAGTTAATCATACGGAACAAATTGTATATATATTGACGATCGACAATCGCGGTGATGTCTACTCCTAAGAGGATCATCGCCTGGGAGTATGTCAGATTACGCAGGTACGTAATCTGAGTTGCTCGGAAGCATCCAGCAGTTTGCTCAAGAAGCATCGCCTGGCTGTAGTTCAAATTCGGATTCGAATCCGAATGTGAGGAGGTCACAGGCGGAAAAGCCTGAGATAAGGTTAATGCAAATACCTTTGTTCTTCTCTGTGATGACGATGCTCCACCTTATCTCCGGCGGAAGTACCCTGGCAAGTATACAGTGGCCGGGCTTTGTGACCGGTGTGTAATAGTTGATGTGCTTTTTCGCTGTTTGGTTCATCCAGGAATTCCGCGTAAAGTTTCTGTACTTGAGGATTTTCATGCGATTTCCGGTATTCCTTTTCTGCGTCAGACTGAAATAAACCCCTGGCCCGGGACTTGCGAAAATCTAATTGCAAACTCCACTTATCCAGATTAGAGTAAATAGGCTGCCCGCCGCCGCCAACGCAGGCTCCGGGGCAGGCCATTATTTCTATAAAGTCATACTGCGCCTCTTGATTGCGCACCCGGTCACAGAGTTTGCGTGCTTCACCAATGTTTCTGGCTACCGCCACCCGGATAGTCCGGTCCCCCAACCTGAATTCCGCTTCCCGCACTTCATTGAAGGAGCGGACTTTTTGCAGGTCTTCCTCAGGAACTTCCGTTCCGTTAACTTTTTCGTAAACCGTTCGCAGGGCCGCTTCCATAACCCCACCGGAGGCCCCGAAGATCACCCCTGCTCCACTGGAATAACCCATGGGAGCATCAAATTTCTCATCCGGCAAATCGGCAAAATTCAGCCCGTTTAGCCTGATCATTCTGGCCAGTTCCCGTGTCGTCAAAACAGCATCCACATCTCTATACCCACTATCCCGGTGTTCCGGTCGGGCAGACTCGAATTTCTTGGCTACACAAGGCATGACAGAGACACTAAATATTTTCTCCGGCGGAATCCCGGCCAGTTGGGCATAGTAGGTTTTTACTAAAGCACCGAAAATCTGTTGCGGGCTTTTGGTTGAGGAAAGGTGCGGAATGAGTTCGGGATAAAAAATTTCACAGAACTTAACCCAGCCCGGGCAGCAGGAAGTAAACTGGGGTAAGGGACCTCCCTGACCGTTTAAACGGGCTAACAACTCATGTCCTTCTTCCATGATACAAACATCAGCGCCAAAACAGTCGTCAAAGACTTTATTAAAACCTATTCGGCGCAGGGCGGCAACCATTTTGCCAACAACCAGTTCTCCTTGCGGTAAGCCGAATTCCTCACCCAAGCTGACGCGGATGGAAGGAGCAGTCTGCACGACAACATGGATATCCGGATCGGCAAGCGCTTTCCAGACTTTATCCGTATCATCCTTTTCGTGCAGAGCTGCTGTCGGACAAACAAGGATACATTGACCACAGGTTATACAGGGGGTATCCGCCAGGCTGTCATTATATGCCGGTCCGGCGACAGAATCAAAACCACGCTGCTGCATATCATAAATACTTACGGTCAGAACATCGCGGCAGACGGTAATACAACGCCGGCAACGGATACACTTGCTGGGTTCCCGCACCAGAGAGGGCGATTTATCGTCAATAGCAAAGAATCCCCGCTCCCCTTCCCACTGTAAGCCGTGGATATTCATTTCTCGGGCTAGAGTTTGCAGCTCACAATTGCCGTTGCGAAAACAGGTTAGACAGTCAAAAGGATGATCTGAGAGCAGAAGTTCCAGTACCTTCCGGCGGGCCTGCAAAACCTCCGGGGTATGCGTATAAATAACCATCCCTTCGGCTGCCGTTAAAGCACAGGCCGCTATTAATTTCGGATGACCTTCCACTTGAACCTGACAGATCCGGCAAGCAGCAATCACATTAACTTCTTTGAGATAACATAAAGTCGGGATGTCAATCCCCAAGGCTTGCGCCGCTTCGATAACCGTAGTGCCTTCCTGGACCTCGATGGGCTGATTGTCTAGAGTTAAGTTGATCATATTGTTTCCTCCTAGTGAACGAGCGCCGGGTTACTAATATCTTGACTTCCGGCCGCAATGTTCCCGATCAGGGTTTCCGCTCCTGCTTGATTTTTACCCGGCAAATGTTCGCCCGGCCCAAGGGAAATCGCTTGAAAAGGACATTTTGCCAGACATTTACCACATTTTGTACAGGCTTCGGCCTCAATGGAGTGCGCTTGTTTAGCCGCGCCCTTGATAGCCCCGGCGGGACATTCCTTACGGCAAAGACCGCAGGCTTTACAGAGTTCCGGATTTATTGTATAAGAAAGTAATTTCCGACATACCCCGGCCTGACAATGCTTCTTAAAAATATGATCCTCATATTCCTGACGGAAATACTTAAGGGTGCATAAAACGGGATTAGGAGCTGCGTTCCCCAGGCCACAAAGGGAATTTTGCTTAACCAGATGAGCGAGTTCCTCCAGATCTAACAGATCCCCTTCTTTAGCTTTCCCTTCGGTAATTCTGGTCAGGATCTCCAGCATGCGTTTTGTGCCAATCCGGCAGGGAGTACACTTGCCACAAGACTCATCACGATTAAACTCAGCGTAAAAACGAGCCACATCAACCATACAACTATCTTCGTCCATCACGATTAAGCCACCGGAGCCCATCATAGAGCCGACACTAAGCAGGGTATCATATTCCAAGGAAATATCCAGGTAAGCTTCCGGCAAACAACCCCCTGAAGGTCCGCCCGTGTGCGCGGCTTTAAACTTCTTTCCCCCAGCTATTCCGCCTCCCAGATTGAAGATAACCTCACGCAGGGTAGTACCCATCGGCACTTCAATTAACCCCGTATGCTGAACCTTGCCTGATAAGGCAAACACCTTGGTGCCTTTGCTGCGCTCGGTACCCAGGGAAGCAAACCAGGCACTGCCCTCCCGGATTATATTGGGGATATTGGCTAAGGTTTCCACATTGTTAATCAAAGTCGGTTTCCCCCAAAGTCCGGCCACGGCCGGAAAAGGCGGACGTGGGCGTGGTTCGCCCCGCAAACCCTGAATCGAACGAATCAAAGAAGTTTCCTCGCCACAGACAAAGGCTCCCGCCCCCAGACGAATTTCAATATTAAACTGAAAATCCGTGCCAAATAATTTATTGCCCAAAAGACCCTTTTCCCGGGCTTGCTGAAGTGCGATTTCAATCCGTTTCACAGCTAACGGGTATTCCGCCCGGACATAAACATACCCTTGCTCAGAGCCTATGGCATAGCCGGCTATGCACATACCCTCCAGAACCGCATGGGGGTCTTCTTCCAGAATACTCCGGTCCATAAAAGCACCGGGGTCACCCTCATCAGCATTACAGATGACATATTTGGTTTCCCCCTTGGCATCATGAGTAAACTCCCATTTACGCCCTGTAGGGAATCCTCCGCCGCCACGACCTCGTAAGCCGGATTTTTTTACTTCATCGATAATCTGCAAGGGTGTCAGCTCTTTTACCACTTTGGCTAAAGCGAAATAACCGTCCCGGGCAATATATTCTTCAATCTTTTCCGGGTTAATTACCCCACAATTCCTCAAAACATTGCGCCGTTGCCCTTTTAATTCCGCTGCTGATTCCACCTTAATGCATCTCCTCAGTGTTGTTTTTTTTATCTCTATCTTTTTTATCTATAAGATCTGAGAGCATTTCCGGTTTCAGCTTCCCGTGAATATCTTGCCCCATAACCAGCACCGGCGCCAGATTACAGGCGCCTATACAACGGGAAGACTTAAGGCCGAATTTATGATCCGGAGTTATCTCTCCGACTTTGATCCCTAATTTCTTCTCCAACTCGCTGATAAGATTAGCTGAACCGTTGACATAGCAGGCTGTTCCCAGACAAACATCCAAAGTAGTTTCCGCTTTTGGTTGAGTCGAAAAATAGTGATAAAAACTTACTACCCCATATACTTCAGCTAGCGAGATCCCCAAGCGGTTGGCAATATGGATCTGCACCTCACGCGGCAGATAACCAAACAAATTTTGGGCATAATGAAGTACCCGGATTAACACACCCTCTTCCGTAGCTAAACTGTTCATAAACTCATCCAGTTTACGATAAAGTTGATCATCTTCCGAAGGGCTGGGGCAGGAAATATTACCTTCCAGCCGTTCCATAAATTCCGGTTCAAAATCTCCAGGCCGAGGGTATTGATGATTCGCTGCTTGCTCTTGTTGCATGATTACCTCCAACTAGTTAATTATTAGTTAGAGTAAACCAATGTGTTCTTAATTATCCATGTTATAGTCAGCTAAAAAAAGGGGCAAGAGCTTAAGTACGTTTGGAAACATTATAAATGGACTCTTGGCCATGTTCTTGGCCATGTATAATAAAGGCTTTTTTGTTCTTCAGAGTAACCACTCCCAAATCAGGAACATATTTCCTTTATTTAACATAATTTGTTTTAGGTCTTATTAAGCAATTCGATAAACAAAATATCTAAGACTAATAATAATTCAAGGGAGGTTTTCTCTATGTGGTGGGGTCGATTGGGTTGGGGTTTCCCCTGGCTTGGCTTTGGACTTGGTTTCCCCTGGTGGGGTTTTCGCCGCCGCTGGTGGTGGTAATTTCTATTTTAATTCTTAGTTAAAAATCTTATGCTTAAATAAAATAAATAGGGTAACTGCAATGTATATCTGCAGTATCCTATTTATTTTAGGTTGAGGGGATTTTTAGCTCTTGACAAATTATAAATATTACAATATCATTAGAAAAAATGTAACATAAACTTTTGATTGAGAAGAGTACATACTTATGATTGTTTTTCAGAGAGTTGCAGGCGGTGTGATTGCAATAAACGGCTTTGTATGGAATGGACTCATAAAGGTGGGAGGAAAGGTCTTTGACTGAGTAATGCCCAACGGGATTTCCACCCGTTATCAATGGAATGCGTATGATAGTACGTATTTGAGGGGATGCGTTTGCATCAATCTAGGTGGTACCGCAGAAGTTTAAGGCTTTTGTCCTATTAAACAATAGGATAAGAGCTTTTTTATTGCTTTACAATACCTAAAATTAATTTCAACAAACTTAATCCAAGGAGGTCTAATATGAAAAAAGGGAGATTTGGCGATTACGGCGGTCAGTATATGCCGGAAACGTTGATGAAGGCGGTTTATGAACTTGAAGAGGCATATGAATTTAATAGAAATAATCCTGATTTCCAAAATGAGCTGAACAGCTTACTGAGGAATTACGCGGGAAGGCCATCGCTTCTGTATTATGCAGAGAAAATGACTCGGGATCTTGGTGGTGCAAAAATATACCTCAAAAGAGAGGACCTTAATCATACGGGCTCTCATAAAATCAACAATGTCCTGGGACAGGTTTTACTTGCCAAACGAATGGGAAAGACGCGCGTAATCGCGGAAACGGGTGCAGGACAGCATGGCGTTGCAGTTGCGACAGTAGCTGCCCTGATGGATATGGAATGTGAAATCTTTATGGGCAAGGAAGATACCGAACGTCAGGCGTTGAATGTTTTTCGCATGGAACTGCTGGGTGCCAAAGTTCATCCGGTCACCAGCGGAACTATGACGCTGAAAGACGCCGTCAATGAAACCATGCGCGAGTGGACAGCGCGTATGGATGATACGCTTTATGTTCTGGGTTCTGTCATGGGGCCACACCCCTTTCCCACCATTGTACGGGATTTTCAGAAAGTCATAGGCAAAGAAATAAAAGAGCAGCTTATGGTAGCGGAGGGGAAACTTCCCGACGCCGTTATAGCCTGTGTCGGCGGCGGCAGTAACGCCATGGGAGCATTCTATGAGTTCATTCAAGAGCCCTCGGTAAAGCTCATCGGCTGCGAGGCTGCTGGGCTTGGTGTCGAGAACCCAAAAAATGCGGCGACGATTGCCAATGGAACAGTAGGCGTGTTCCATGGTATGAAATCTTACTTCTGCCAAAGCAAATACGGTCAGATTGCGCCGGTGTACTCAATCTCGGCAGGACTTGACTACCCGGGAATCGGACCTGAACACGCACACCTCGCCGACACAGGTAGAGCGCAGTACGTACCGATTACGGATGACGAAGCCGTAAATGCATTTGAATATCTTTCCCGTACTGAGGGAATCATCCCCGCTGTTGAAAGCGCCCATGCTGTTGCATACGCCAGGAAGCTGGCGTCCACAATGGCAAGGGATAAGATCATTGTCGTCAATATCTCTGGCAGGGGCGACAAAGATGTAGCGGCAATCGCAAGATACAAGGGGGTAGCACTTTATGAGTAGAATTACAGAAGCTTTTAAAGGCCATAAAGCATTTATCGCGTTCATCACGGGCGGCGATCCGGATATTGAAACCACGGAGAAACTGGTTCCCGCCATGGCGGAAGCAGGCGCCGACCTGATCGAAATAGGCATACCATTTTCTGACCCTGTTGCGGAAGGCATAGTCATTCAGGAGGCGGACGAACGTGCCCTGAAGGGCGGCTGCACCACAGACAAGTTGTTTGATATGGTAACAAGAATCCGGAAAACAACCGCTGTTCCACTACTATTTATGACTTATCTTAACCCTGTTTACACCTATGGGAAAGAGAAATTCATCAGCCGGTGTGCCGAATGCGGTATCGACGGCATCATAGTTCCTGATATGCCATTTGAAGAAAAAGATGAATTAGCGGAAGTCTGTGAACTCAACAAAATCGATTTAATTTCTATGATCGCCCCAACCTCGGAAGAGCGAATCAGCTTAATCGCCAAAGAAGCCAAGGGGTTTATCTATTGTGTATCTTCCCTTGGTGTTACCGGCGTACGCAGCAATATCACGACTGACATCGGAAAAATAGTGCGAAAAGTTCGGGAAGTTACCGATGTCCCATGCGCAATCGGCTTCGGCATTTCAACACCTGAACAGGCTGGCAGTATGGCGAAACTATCCGATGGCTTAATCGTCGGAAGCGCAATTGTTAAGCTGATCGCGAAATTTGGAAAAGACAGCGTTGAGTCCGTCTCAGAATATGTACGCAGTATGAAAAAAAGCATTGAAGATGCCGTTAAATAATATTTAAAGGGAGGACACTATTATGTACAAGAACATTTTAAACAAAGCAACAACCAATCAGGAACTGACTAAAGAGGAGATTTTTGCACTCATTAAAGCCATCAACGATGATGAAGTCAGCGACGTTCAGATCGCCGGTTTTCAAGTCGCACTATTAATGAAAGGCGCTTCACTTAAGGAAATAGGTTACATCGCCAAAGCAATGCGGGATAATTGTGTTCCCCTGAAGCCTAATGTGAAAGATGATCTGATGGACACCTGCGGTACCGGCGGCGGCCTTAGCACGTTCAACATTTCCACCGCAACAGCCATCGTTGCTGCGGCAGCAGGAATCCCCATTGCGAAACATGGCAGCCGTTCTATTTCCAGCCTGTCAGGCAGCGCTGATGTGCTGGAGGCCCTTGGCGTCAATATCAATCTTACGCCCGCACAGGCTGAAAAACTGATTGAGGATATCGGTATTGCCTTCATCTACGCACCTTTATTCCATCCGGTAATGTGCAAGGTTCTGCCTGCGGAATCCGATCTTGGTATCAAAACCATTTTCTATACCATCATAGGTCCATTGATCAATCCCGCTTTTGCCCCAAGACATATCCTTGGCGTTTACAAACCGGAGCTTCTTGATACTGTGGCCTATGTAGCCAAAGAGCTGGGCTACACCAATGCCATGTTTGTACATGGTCTGGATGGTCTGGATGAAATCTCTCTCCTTGGTAAAACAAGAATCAATGAGCTGAAAGATGGCGATATCACAACTTATCAGATTCAGCCCGAGGACTTTGGCATGGAGCGATGCACACTAGAAGAGATCAAAACAGGCACCCCCGAGGAAAACGCAAATACAGTTCGTGGTGTCTTCTCCGGCGAAATTATGGGTCCCAAACGCAATGCTATCATTCTCAATGCTGCCGGCGCATTGAAGGTCGGCGGAAAAGCAGCCAGTTTTGAAGAAGGCATTACTCTCGCTAATAAACTGATTGACAGTGGTGCCGCGGCAGAAAAACTGAATCAGCTTTGTGAAATGTCCAACTCGTTTGTGGAATAAACAAATGAATACTAAATTTTCAGATGCTCTGATAGCAAGAAAACAGGCAGGTTTTATTCCCGTCATTCCAGATATTAAATGTACTTCCCCCAAGGAGGGTGACCTGCTTCGGGGAAGAGATCCATTGGAATCGGCAAAGTTACTGGCTGAAGCAGGTGCGCCCGCCCTGTCTGTTGTAACCGAGCATAAAGCCTTTGGTGGCTCCCTAGAACTTCTGAAGCGAATTGCGGCTGGAACCAAACTGCCTGTACTCCGCAAGGATTTTATCACGCGCATAGACGATCTGAAAATCACAAAGGATTGCGGGGCGGAGGCAGTCCTGCTGATATGTGCCATACAACCGCGTCCTTTACTGATGGAACTGTATGACGAAGCGTTGAAAATCGGACTCGAGCCATTGGTTGAGGCTCATACGGAGGAAGAATTGAGCTGGGTCGGTAAAATCGGCGCAAAACTTGTGGGTATCAACAATCGTAATATCCTTGAACTTGAAAAAGATGACGGAACCGTTTCCGCCACGGAGTTGCTGTCCGCATATGCACCAATTAATGCAGTACTGGTCAGTGAAAGTTCCATTCAGACCCCTGCGGAAGCTCAGGCGGCAATTAGGGCAGGCGCCGATGCGGTACTTATCGGAACAGCAATCTGGCAGGCGGAAAACATGGGTGAGTGCTATCTGGCCCTCAGCAAAGGAATAGGAGATCACGTTTAATGGGCAGCATTAAAGTGAAAATATGTGGTTTGAAAAGCAAAGTTGACGTACAAATTTGCATGAATCTGGGCGTGGATATTCTCGGTTTTGTTACGGAATACCCCATTCCGGTTCCTTGGAACCTGAGCCGCGCCGAGGCGCTGCCATTGTTGAGCATGGTCCAATCCCAGCACCGAAGTTGCATTGTTACGGGCGGTACTCCCGAAAAAGTGATCGAACTGGCTTCCAGCCTGCGCCCGTCCATAGTGCAGCTTCATTACAAGGAAACGCTGGAGGACACCATAATGATCTCTGACGCACTTCATGAACTGAATATTGATGTGATTAAGACCGTTCCCCCGGGAATCGAAGACCGCATCCTCCAATTTGGCACTTCAGATATTGAAAAGATTGTAGCGGAACTCTGCAAAACCAGCGTCTACGGATTGCTTGCAGATTCACGAGTTCCCGCAAATTCATCTGAAAATGGCACCAGGATAGATCTGGACTTCTGCCTTGAAATCATCAAACGGTCTTCAAAGCCCGTCATCATTGCAGGCGGAATAAATGCCGATAATGTCTCCAATTTTGTGAGGCAGACTGGTACAGAATTCATCGATATCATGACCGGTGTAGAGAGTATCCCAAGCGAAAAAGATGCTGCATTGTTGTCTCGTTTGTTATCGTCTATTCGTAATTTATAAACTCCAAAAAGGCCGCCTCACCAAAAACAAGTAATCTGCACCCTGTCACCGTAAGGGGAGCAGATTTTTAAAGTTTTATTGAGACGGCCTTTTTTTTGCATTTTCCTTATGGTATCCTGAATTAACTTATCACTCTCCAAGGAAACTCACGGTCTCCTTAACATCCTGCTCAATTAAAGCCACATGACTTAGCAGGCTCTGAACTAACTCCTCCGCTAACTCCTCCGCTATTTCTACTTCCAATTATGTTTACAGTCGTAAATCTTTGACTAACCTTAGGACTTTCGCATTCGGGGCATACTTTCTGATCCTTTTGGCTGATGGTACAGAAAACAAAAAATTTGTGTCCGCATTCTTGACAAACCATGTCATAGCTTGGCATTTACTTAACCCTCCCAGTAACAGACTTTTAAGTAGATTATATCACAATTCCGCCTTTTAAAACTCATATAATTTCTCTTTGAGATTATTATTAAAAATCACAAGTGAGAATAGAAGTCCGGAAATCGGCAGGAGGTCCGCCATGGGTTTTGTAACGATAATGAACTCCGTCTTTGTTATTTTATTGATGATCATGATCGGCTATATTTGTAAAAAGCTTGGTTACATGAATAAGGAAGTGACCAGGGGGGTTACGGAAATTCTTCTTAATATTGCGATTCCGGCCATTGCCATCTCTTCCTTTAATCAGGACCTTCCCGCATCAGCTTTGTCCAGCGCCATCATCCTTTTTATTTTTGCTGTTGTCAGCTATGTGGCGTCTATCTTGCTCGGCGCGTTCCTTTTTAAAAAATATCCTCCAGATCAAAAGGTAGTCATGCGGTTTATCCTTGTCTTTACCAACTGCGGCTTCATGGGATACCCTGTGATGGAGAGCATTTTTGGCAGTATCGGTATCTTCTATGCCTCCATTTACTGCGTTGTCTTCAACTTGTTCCTCTGGACCTATGGGTTTATGCTCTTTACAGGAGTCAGCGACCGGCAAACCTTAAAGAAGGCGCTTGTCAATCCAGGCACCTTAGCGACTGTTTTCGGTCTCGTTTTGTTATTAACGCCTCTTGAACTGCCGACATTTGCAGCCAAACTAGTTACGACGGTCGGCGGCCTAACTACTCCTCTGGCTATGATCGTCATAGGCGCCATGCTGGCCGAGGTTAAGTTCAGTGAAATGTTCCAGGGAATCCATGTCTATTACGGGGCCTTTTTAAGACTGCTCGTTCTCCCAGCCGCTGCGTACCTAGTTTTAAAGCTCCTGCACGTTGATCAACTGACACTGGCCGCCTGTGTCATGCTAACCGCTATGCCTCCGGCAAGCAATACTGTTATTTTCGCAGAAAAATTCGAGAGAGATTCGCTCTTAGCCTCAAAAATTGTTGTGCTTTCCACTGGATTATCAATTATTACTATTCCGTTGTTTGCCATGCTGGTTTTTCATTGATAATTTGGATTTTCTATCCAAACAAGCGAAGGGATTTCGGGTTGCTATATCGAAGATATTATGTTAATCTCAATTTGATCCTATTCTTTGCTTAGGGTGGAGAAATAAAGAAATGGTTAATAAATCATACAAAGCAGATCTATATATTATTCTCGCAACATTACTCATTGCTCTGATCATCATTGGGTTCTTTTGGTTTCTAAATAAAGATAAAGGCGTATCGTCTATTTCGGATTCGGCACCGGTTTCAACGCCAACGTCCTCTGGTTTAATGCGGATTTCAGAGGGAGGTGACGTTAACCTCCTTGTCCTGGGAGATTCACTCGTTTCTAGCACAGACGCCTCTAATCCTGGTCAAACAGGCTGGACCTCGCTCGTCTCACACGATTTACAACTCCTCTATCCAGGTACTTTAAAATGGATGTTTACGGGTGAAGGTTATAGCGCAGATAATATTCTCCCCCTTGTTCCTGAGATCGAAGTGAATTCAGACGTCGTTTTTCTCTGTTTTGGCCGCAGCGATGCCTCGGAAATAAACCCTACCGAATTCAAACAAAAGTATCAGCAGCTGATTCTAGATGTCCGCAAAAAAGTACCGCAGGCAGACTTATACTTGATTGTCGAGCCTCCGGTTAAAAACATTCAAAAGAATAATCAATTCTTCCCTCTTCGCCAGGTCATTCTCGATTTAGGCCGGCAGAACCAGCTTAACGTCCTTGATCAGTGGACGACGTTTATTAATGCGCCTGAACCTCTGGATGAGCTTTTAGCCGCTGATACCATTAACCTATCGGATAGAGGCTATCGTATTTTTGCCGATACGGTGTTAGCATGTTTCAAGGATGACCTTGCTGATCATTAATCCGTAATTATCACTTGCTTGAATTGGCGCGGTGAAATAGTGCTGCTTGAATAAATTCAATTGGTATTAACTCCTTTGTCACGGAGATATTTTTTTAGCTCAAAAATATTGATCTCTCCGAAGTGGAAAACGGATGCCGCTAGAAGGATGTCAGCCTTCCCTTCCTGAGCAGCTTCTAAAAAATGTTCCCTCGTTCCGGCCCCGCCGGAGGCAATAACCGGAACCTTTACCGCGCCTTTAATGCCTCTGATGAGTGGAATATCATACCCTGTTTTTGCTCCGTCACAGGCTTTGCTGGTTGGCAATATGTAACCGGCACCCCGAGTTTCCGCCTCCCGCGCCCATTCAATAGCATCTTTTCCTGTGGGGGTGTTGCCTCCGTCAATGTAAACTTCATATCCAGAGGGGAGGGCCGGATTACGATCTACATCAATAGCCACGACCAGTTTGGAGGGGCCAAATTCTGCAGCAGACTGGTCAATTAAACGGGGATTGCGAAAAGCCGCACTGCTGATCGATACACGGTTAGCTCCCGCCTCTAATACTTCCTCAGCATCTACTACAGAACCAATACCTCCGCCTACTGTAAAGGGGATTGTAATCACTTGAGCCACCCGCCGGACAGCTTCTAAAGTAGTCTTCCTTTTTTCGATGGTAGCGGTAATGTCTAAAAAAGCCAGTTCATCAGCTCCATTTTCGCAATAAATCCTGGCGCATTCCACTGGATCGCCCGCATCTCTTAGATTTATAAAATGCACACCTTTGACGACTCTTCCATCATTCATATCCAAGCAGGGCATAATAAGAACCTTTCTCATAACTCATATCTCCTTCAAATCATTGTACTTATGATTATACCGCAGTTCACATTTTTTATCGAGCTTGTATCTTATATTAACTTCCATTTCGACATCTATATCTTTAATTCTCAAATTTAATGCCTCTGATAGCCTTAGACCACAACCATAAAGGGTTCTAATTAAAAGTGCCAAAGGAGGAAATCCCTAATTAAATCGCGACACATTGATAATTTAACTTTCAAGGTGTCCAAATGTTTTCTGTAAGTAGGGCATTACACTTTCGGTAAAGCCGAAAGGAGATGAACAAGGTAGGAATAAAGATAAGTAGAAAGAAACCAGGGATGTTTTATAGAAGGAGGCAAGAGTATTATGAACTGGACGGAGTGGAACTTGGTAGAAGAAAATAATTTCACGGACATTTTATATG